>NZ_JFJW01000234.1:0-5698 GCF_000611125.1 Cupriavidus sp. SK-4 | reverse complement strand
CCGCGATCAACCCGCATGCCGCATAACCCACTCATTTTTCAAAAGAGCCCAAAGTGTTACCCATGTGAGTGAACTCGTTTGTTACCCATGTGGTTGTTCCGTACACAAGTCCGATAGAGGCAATCCATCTGTGGACCAGTCGGGCATATTGTCGCGTTGAAATAAGCGCCGACGCGTGCAGCCGGCTTGGAAACAGATAAATCGGTGGGTCTCAATCCGCGGGCCTTGATCCACGCTTCGATACTCTGACGAGTGTGCTCGGTTATCTCGAATTGAACCGGTCGTTGCGTCTTCTGCTGCATGACCATTGCTCGGGATCCGACGTGGCTGCCTTGGCAGACATCCTGCACGAGCAACCGAGTCAGGTCGCATGCCCGAAGCTTGCTATCAATCGCAAGATTGAAGAGAGCCAATTCGCGGATGCTCGTAGCCATCTGCAGCCTTGTTCGAATCGCTCAGATTTCCGCAAGCTTCAATGGCGGCTTTTGTCCGGTCAGCTTGCCTTTGTTCCACGGCACGCGGGAGGCAGGGAGCTCATTAGGCGTTTCCATGACGATCTCCGTCCAGTTGGAGGAAGATCCAGTGTGCACCTTTGCCAGCGGGCGGTGACCGGCCCGTATCGGCCAGTCGTGTCGGCCCTGTGTCCGACCAAAGCTGGATGGGAAGGAGACACCCAGGAGTAATCAGGGCAGTCGGCGTTCGTCCGTGCCACGCGCGCCCTTAAGCCGTTTGAGAAACCATCGACCGGCAGGGCCGGGCGGTGTGTCTTTCCGATAAACCGCAAACATGGCAATCGGCGGCGTATGCGGTTGAAAGGCCTCGATCCGCAAAGGAACCAGGCTGCCGGCATCCAGATCCGCCTGAACCATTGCCACCGGCATATGACCCCATCCGAATCCGGCACGCAGGAATGCATGCTTGGCGCCCAGATCGGCAAGCCGCCAGATCTGCGGCGAGAAGACGCCGAAGGTCGCGCCTTCGGTTAGCGTCGTGCGGTCGGTGAGCACCAGTTGGACGTGGTCCTTGAGATCGCGTGGCCGGATGATTCCCTTGTGGGATGCCAATGCGTGCGATGGCGCCGTGACCGTGACCATGGGTACATCGAGCAGCTTCTCCGCATCCAGAATTTCCGGAACCGATGGCATCGAGCCGCTGATCCCCAGCCGGCACGCCTGCGCAAGTACGGGTTGCATGACGGCGCCAAGGGCCTCCACGTAAAGCCGCAGCGGCGTGTGAGGAAATTCGTTGCGGAATGCGCCGACGGCATCGGTCAGCGATGCCATCGGATACATGACGTCCACCACGACAGACAACTCGGGTTCGAGTCCGTCGGCAATCGCTCGCGCCTTGGACTTGAAGCCGTCCATGCCGCTTACCACTAGGCGCGCCTGCGCGAGCAGCACCGTCCCTTGCTCCGTCAGCCGAGGATAGCGCCCGCCGCGATCGAATAGCTGCACGCCAATCTGGCCTTCCAGATTGGCCAGCGTATGGCTGACAACCGACTGCGCCCGCCGCAGTTTGCGGCCCGCCGCGGAAAAGCTGCCTTCGTCTGCGGCGGCGATGAAAGTACGGAGCTGGTCCAACGAGACGGCATCGAGCATATATCTATCCGATAGATGGATCTCATCTAGAAATATAGGCTTCATGGATACATGTCAAGTCTCTACTCTTCGGTCATCCACTCTTTGAAAAGGATGACCAACATGAACTCGAACCTCACCCACGCCGCAATTCCCGCCATCGGCCGCACTCTCATCGCTGCCATCTTCCTCATCAGTGGCATCGGCAAGCTGATGGCGCCTGGCGCCACGATGGCGTACATCGGGTCGCTGGGCCTGCCCGCACCTGCGCTCGGCTTGCTGGGCGCACTGGTACTGGAACTGGCTGGCGCCGTGCTACTGGTGGTCGGCTATCGGACTCGCCTGGTTGCGCTGCTGTTGGCGGCATACGCCGTGGTGACCGCGCTGATCTTCCACCACGCGCTGGCTGACCAGAACCAGATGTTCCATTTCCTGAAGAACCTCGTCATGGCCGGCGGCCTGTTGCAGGTCGTGGCGTTCGGCCCCGGAGCCTTCAGCGTTGACAGTCGCCGCGCGCCGGCCCAGCGGGTAGCTGCCTGACAGTAGGCATCCAGAGGAGAACGCATCATGAACATCGCAACAGAGCTTTTGCAGCAACACCTCCAGTGGCTGGTGGACGACCACCAGCAATGGCAGGAACTGATCGCCGACGACATCGTGTGGGATCTTCCCTACGCCCCCAGCCTGGGCCATCCGTTGCAACTCGACGGACGCGACGCCGTGCTGCGGCATGTGAACTGGTTCGTGGGCGCGGTCAAGAATTTCCGCTTCTTCGATGCGGTGGTCACCGCCACCGACGACCCCCAACATGCCATCGCGCGCGTGCGGGCCGAAGGGCTGATTTCTGCAACTGGGCGGACCTACCGGCAAGAGTACGTCGTATTCCTGACCGCGCGTGACGGACGGATCGCCCATTTGCGGGAGTATTTCGATCCGGTACAGGCCGCGCTTGCCCTTGACGCCCCGATTGTGGGCGTCCCTTCGAGGAGCATCTGATGAAAGCCATACGTGTTGCTGCCTATGGCAGCCCGGACGCCATGACCCTGGCCGAACTGGATGATCCCGTTCCCGGCGATGACGAGGTCCTGATCGATGTCGCCGCTGCGTCGGTGAATCCGATCGACTGGAAAATAGTCAGTGGCGCGATGAAGGCGTTCATACCGCTTCCGTTGCCCTTCACACCCGGCGTCGATGCCGCGGGCACCGTCATCGCGGTGGGGCGCAACGTCACCACGCTGGCGCCGGGCGACGAGGTGATGGGATTTATCGGCATCGTCGGCGCCTTCGCCTCGCGCGCTGTGGTCGACGCCGCTCGCCTTGCGCGCAAACCAGCGTCTCTTGGTTTCGTGGAAGCGGCTGCGATTCCCGCTGCGTCGCTTACGGCGTGGCAGGCGCTGCACGAACATGGCGCGTTGCAGGCCGGTCAGACGGTCCTGATTCACGCTGCGGCAGGCGGTGTGGGCAGCGTAGCCGTGCAGCTCGCCAAACTGGCCGGCGCCCGCGTGACTGGCACCGCGTCGGCCGGCAATCGGGACTACGTGCAAAGCCTCGGTGCCACGGAGGTGATCGATTACGCCGCGGAAGATTTTGCGGCGCGCGTGTCGAAATTTGATGTGGTGCTGGACCTGGTGGGCGGCGATACGCAGGCGCGTTCATGGTCCGTGCTGAAGCCGGGCGGAATACTGGTGTCCACCGTCAGCAGGCCCGATCCGGCGCGCGGCCACGATGTGGGCGCCATCGGCAAGAACTTCGCCACCCGCGCCGATGGATCGCTGCTCGCAACGTTGGCCGCACTTTATGCCTCGGGCGAATTGCGCACCCACATTGATTCGGTCTTTTCCCTTCCAAAGGCAAGCCATGCCCTTGCACGGAGCATGAGCGGCCACGTGCGCGGGAAGGTGACACTCGATGTAGCCGCTTAGCAAAGCCTACGTCCCGAAGCGGACCGCCGGCGAGAGCGTGAACGATTCGCGCATGTCGCGCACTTCCTCGACCGGCGTACGGCCAAACAGGCGCTTGAACTCCCGGCTGAACTGGGACGCGCTTTCGTAGCCGACGCGTCCCGCTGCCGCCGCCGCGGTCACGCCGTCCCGGATCATCATGAGGCGTGCCTGATGAAGGCGGGTGGACTTGATGTACTGGATCGGCGATGTCTGTGTCACGGTGCGAAAGTTGGCGTGAAACGCCGGCACGCTCATGCCCGCTTCCTCGGCAAGACGCGCGACGTTGAGCGGCGTTGCATATTCGGTGTGAATGCGCTTGAGTGCCCGCGCCACGCGTCCGAAGCGGCCGTGATGCGCCAGCGCGGCGCGCATCGCCGCGCCCTGCTCGCCTGTGAGCACGCGATAGCAGATCTCGCGCACGATCGCCGGACCCAGTACCTGCGCATCGAGCGGCACCGTCAATGCTTCCAGCAACCGAATCGTCGCGCCCGCTAGGTCGCCGGCCAGCGGTGTGGAGACGATGCCGGCGGGCGGCGCTTCGGAATGCTGCCCGGCCGCACCGATCTGCGTGATCAGGTCGCTCAGTTCGATCAGGTCCAGCCGGATCGATACCGCAAGCATCGGCTCCTCTGGCGAAGCCTGCGTTTCCGTCGAGAACGGTAGCGGGACGGACAGCACGAGGTAATGCTGCGCGTCGTAGACATAGACCTCGTTGCCCAGAAATCCGAGCTTGCGCCCCTGGCAAACAATCACGATGCTCGGCTCGTACAGCACCGGCGTGCGCCCGAGCGGGCGATCCGAACGCATCAGCCGCACGCTGTCGAGTGCCGACTGCGTGTAACCCTCGTTGGGCGCCAGTCTTTCCAGCAGCCGGACCATCCGGACGGAAGCGGAATTGCAGTTGATCGACACCGCACTCTCCTGTAGTCGCGATAGACGGCATTGTAGCCATCCCCCGCCGCACGCGCCACCCAGATCAATAGGAATAGGCAATAACGGCATCGCTCCGTGTATTCGCCTCCGGGGTCGTCTTCCCTACCATTCATTCACCGGCCGACGAACACATACCGCTTCATTTCAGGCCGAAACCGGCACGGCATGTTCTGCGGGCAATCAGCGGACAGACGCGGCCAAATCCGAACCGACAATAGGAGTATGCAAGATGGCAATCCCATCTACCGAATCGAAGGTCATCCTGATCACCGGCGCCAGCAGCGGCATTGGCGAGGGCGCCGCCCGTTTGCTCGCTGCGCAGGGCCATCGGCTTGTGATCGGCGCGCGGCGCACCGACAGGCTCGTCGAACTGACGGAATCGCTGCAGGCAGCCGGCGGCATCGTGCGCTATCGCGAACTCGACGTCACTTCGGCCGATGACGTCGCGGCCTATGCACGCTTTGCGCTCGATGCCTTCGGCCGTATCGACGTGCTCATCAACAATGCGGGCGTGATGCCGCTGTCGCCGCTGAACGCGCTGAAGGTCACCGAGTGGAACCGCATGATCGACGTGAATATCCGTGGCGTCCTGCACGGCATCGCCGCCGTCCTGCCGACCATGGAGCAGCAAGGCCAGGGCCAGATCATCAATATCTCCTCGATCGGCGGCCTGTCCGTATCGCCGACTGCGGCCGTCTACTGCGCCACCAAGTTTGCGGTGCGCGCCATTTCCGACGGGCTGCGCCAGGAGACCGACAAGATCCGCGTGACGGTGATCTGCCCGGGCGTGGTGGAGTCCGAACTGGCCGATTCGATTTCCGACGACACCGCACGCTCGGCGATGCAGGAGTTCCGCCGCATCGCCATCACGCCCGACGCCATCGCCCGCGCCATCGCTTACGCCGTGGAGCAGCCGGCCGATGTGGACGTCAGCGAAATCGTCGTACGGCCCACCGCCAGCCCGTTCTGAACGCCGGGCACCTGTCACGCAATCCGATCAAGGAAACCATCATGACATCACGCAATCGAGAAACCGTAAGCGTCCGGGCAACCTTGCGATTACCCACAATTTTTGGCGAGCTCGAACCCGAGCTGAATATCGATGAGTCTTCGTAAGCCTCGCCAGATCACGGTATTGCCTGGTGGGGGATCGTTAGCGCGTGCCAGATAGCCGCCCAATTGGGCGAGTTTGATGATGTACCGGGTAAGAGGCATTGCATTACACACAAGTCACTCGTGACC
>NZ_JFJW01000233.1:0-4873 GCF_000611125.1 Cupriavidus sp. SK-4 | reverse complement strand
GAAATTCATGGTCGTTCTCCCAGCGGGACGAGTGGCGAATCTGACGCGTCCTAATAGATCAACGAGCGCAGTCGGTATCCAATATGCGCGCACCGCCGCCTTACTCCGACCGTCGATCCGGAGACCGCAAGTGCCCCCTGGCCGAACTCAGACTGCGGCATGTTCTTCACCGTGCGCGAGGGATGCGGCTGTCGCGCGTGACGACCATCGAACTGGCGGTTGCCTGCAATCTCCGCAGGTCTTCGCAATCGCGGTGTCGGAAATAATAGGCGATCGACTAACTATGAAAAATAGCCGAGTCACGGCATTATCGCAATTTGTCCAGTTGAGCAATATTGCCACTGGAACACTTCGGGGTCCCGGTTGCATTCCTACAGCCGAATAGAGGATGAGCGATCACGAACTGCAACGGCATGCCGCATGCGGGACACGCGCTCGCTAGTACGTCGGGGAATGTCCAATGGCGGCCCAGCGATGTTCCGGCTCATCCTAGTAATCTGAAGCGCCCCAGCGAAAAGCAGTGGTACTTCGCCAGTTCCTTCGAGCCAACGTGATACCGTTATCCTGCATAGCTAATGCAAAACGACCGGAAGGGTATGAAAAAGTATCCGTGCAAGGCGTCCGTGCGCGTTCTCGCGGGCCATTACTTGCCCGACCTGCGCGCCGGGCTGTCTGTCGCTGGCCTGCTCGTTCCCGAGGCGATCGCGTATTCAACCATTGCGAACCTACCACCTCAGACTGGCGTCATAGCGCTGCTCGCGGGACTCGTCGCCTACGGCCTGCTGGGCAACAGCCGCTTTGCGATTGTGTCGGCCACGTCATCGTCGGCAGCCGTCGTTGCAGCCGTAGCAGTGGGAATGGCCGGTGACAGCCTGCCGATGCGCATGCTGCTAGCCGCCGGGCTCGTATTGATTACCGGGTTGATCTTCGTGAGCGCGTCGCTCGCACGCTTGGGCAGCGCTTCTGAGTTCATCGCCAAACCCGTGCTGCGAGGCTACGCGTTCGGTCTAGCAATTGTCATCATTATAAGACAGATCCCGAGTTTTCTCGGCGTGAGCCTCAAGCACACCGATTCTGCCGGCTTCCTGATCGAGCTTGCCCGTAGCTACCCGCAGTGGAACGTCTGGCAGTTAGCAACCGGGCTCGTCGCGCTGGTCCTGCTATTCGCTTTCGGTCGCTCACGCCAGGTGCCGGGCGCGTTCGTCGTCATCTCGCTAGGCATCGTCGCCAGTCGTTGGTTCGGCCTTCAAGCCCATGGGGTGTCGGTGGTCGGCACAATCGAGTTGTCGGGCCAAATGCCTTCCCTGCCCAGCCTTGATCACCACCAATGGGCCCAACTTGGCGAATTCGCCTTTGCGCTGGCGCTGATCCTTTACGCCGAATCGTATAGCTCGATCCGCACGTTAGCACTCAAGCATGGAGACTTGACGGTGCCGAACCGTGAGTTGCTCGCGCTCGGCGCTGCAAATATGCTGTCAGGGCTCTTTCATGGTCTGCCTGTAGGCGCGGGCTATTCGGCAAGTGCCACTAGCGAAGCGGCTGGTGCCCAGTCGCGCTGGGCAGGTTGGTTCGCTGCGGTAGTGGTGGCCGTCATCATGCTCCCCTTGCTGCCATTGGTGGCGCTCACGCCCACCGCGGTTCTCGCTGCTGTCGTTTGCCATGCGCTTAGTCACGCGTTGAACCCATCAGTATTCACCCCGTATTTGCGCTTGCATCGCGACCGTATCCTCGTCGCCGCCGCCGTGCTGGCAGTGCTCGTACTAGGCGTGCTCTACGGGTTGCTCGCCGCGATTGGGCTCAGCCTGCTGATGCTTTTGCGAGGGCTCTCGGTTCCGAACGTGAGCACCCTCGGCCGCCTTGGCGAAGGACACGATTTCCTTGTTCTCGCAGCGCATTCTGATGCGCGACCGGTCCCGGGCGTGATCGTCCTGCGTCCGGAGGCACCGCTCTTTTTTGGCAATGTCGAAGTCATGATGCAGCATGTGAGGACGTTGGTCGTCAACGCGGGGGACAGCACGCAATCGATTGTTCTCAGTCTGGAAGAGTCCCCCGATCTGGATAGCACCAGCGTGGAGGCATTGATGGAATTCGAACGCTTTGCTGCAGCGCGCGGCAAGAGGTTGTTCTTCGCGCGCCTGAAGGAGCCCGCGCTGGCGTTGCTGACTTTGGCAGGCATGCCTGGTCTCACCCCGTCATACGTTCATTACAGCGTCGACGATGCGGTCGCCGCCGCGCTCGCTCAGTCGAGTTGACGCACGGACGCTTGTCAGACGAGGGGACGAATGTCGCTTATGGTGGCCGAAGATGCAACTGACATGGGCCGCGCACGAATGTCCATTGTCTGGTGGAGCCGCCGTTTGGATGTCCGTCTGCGCGCGCTGGCGAATGGAAGGAGATGGCCGGCTACGGCCGTTGCACTCCACGCTGTCCTCGCAAGGCATGGGCGGGGAGAAGAGCGTGAGTCGGGGGCATGGCAATAAGATCCGATAACGGTGCCTTATGGCGAGTTGGCGAGCACCGGGGCAACGTTGTTACTGCACCTACGCCGCCTAACGGATAGCTCCGACTAGGCGTCGCCATCGGGAACCGCATGACCTTGGTCCCGCAAGGCCTTCGTCCAGCGCTTGATGCGTGCACGCAGTCGTCCCTGTGCAGCTTTTTCTATCGGCATGTCCTCGACGCGGCTGAGCGCTGCGCGCGGCGAAACATAGCCGTATTGAATTAGGGCCATACAGAAGACGCGGTCCTTGTCGCGATCCGCTACCGCCTTCGCCATAAAGAGGTCAACGACGTCCAAGCAATAGCCAACCCGTCCATTCGTGCCCGCCGTCTGGATGCGCTGCAGGCGGCGTTGCCATCCGGCCGGCAGGCAGGCGGTCTCTGGCCCGACGCCCTGCGCGTAGTAACCGTACGTCTCGTGAAAACGCGAGCCTTCTCCGATGGCCGCGTCAATCGCATCCGCCTTGTCGATGGCATTGAGCGGGTAGATGTCGGCCTCCGCAGACATCGTGAAAACTGCCGGCGGGTTGGGGATCGGCCCTAGGATCGATTGGCTGCCAACGACAACGAACTCGTATTCATTCGTGATGTCGGCCGCAGCCCGAATGATGTGTTCCAGATCTTCCCGGTTCATTCCTGATCCCCGATCACAACGCCTTTCTTCACCGCCTGGATCTGTGCAAGCACCTCCTGCCGAAGGGCGTCGGGTAGAACAGCCGGCAGGGGAGAGGCTTGGCGAAGCTCTTGAGCACGTCGAGTTCGGCCAAGCGCCTTGCGCCACGACCGGTTCGCAAGAATCGTTTCCCACTCGGACCAAAGTGAATCAGACCGTGAGTCTCCCTGCGAGCGCCATCGCCTGAGCACCTCTTGGGCCCGGCCCAGTAGGGCAGGATCCTCATGAATCATTCGGATCGCCTCTTTGTGCAGCGCCATGCTCTGCAAATCCTGAGCTTGATGGCGGCTGGGATCCGTCGTCACCATAACTTGCACCTGCGGTCTGGTACGCTTGGACGAGGCGGCTGCTGAATTTGCCGGCGGCGGCTGGAAGGTGTCGCTGACCAGCAGGGCGAGATCCCCGGCCACGCCGAGGACCGACATGACGCGAAGGTAAGTGCCCATCGTCGGCGCGGGGTCGCCTGCCTCAACGGCAGCGAGGGTCGTCCGGGAGATGCCAACGCGCTTGGCCATCTCGACCGTGCTGAAGTTCTGGGCCTTCCGCAGACGCTTGATGCGGTCGCCGAGTTGCAGCAGCAAGTGACGTTCTAGGACGGAAGTAGTATCAGTGAAGGCTGGCATATGTTCAGTATTCTAGTCAAAATATGGAAATTAGACTAGTTTGTTGAACATCATCGCTTCATCGTCAGTTTGCGTTGTTGAGGTGGGACGCTGGCAAGCCATCACGATGGCCTGGTGGGTCGGCGACCGCCGCCAGAAGTGAGCGGGGCCGCGCCAGCACGCGCTGAGCAACGAGGACGCGTCGCCAAAGAGGTCGAGCCCAAGGGAATAGCAACAGGACTTTCGGACCTCCACGCCGCATACGGTCGGCCTGGCATGCACAGCGGCATATCAGCGGGGCCTAATCTGCAATTTCACGATCACGAAATTATTGGCGGCAGCGGCAGCGGCGGCGGGCTGTATGGTGCAATGGATTGGAGCGCAAAGGTCGGTCTGCATCTGAGATGCAAGCCATAGGGTCGTGCGATGCCAGTACCTGGCCGCGCTGCTGAAGTCATGACCCCTTGGTGGGCCTGAGAATTCCACATTGCGGCCCAACCTATTGCACCGTGACGCTCTTTTCTGAGCGAGGACTCCTCTGTAGAGGACCACAGCGACACGCGATTTGAGGGCGGGAGTGGCCGGAACGAGGACGCGCGCATGCCGTAAAAGTCGGAATGAGGCCCAACGCAAAGTCTAGAATTTATGCGCCGATCTGCCGCAGCAAACCGGAACCATCCCCCATGTGACCCAGACCTGGCAGGTGACGGCCGGCTACTACTATGACAACGTCAAGCAAGTCGCCAATCCGGTTACCAATGCGCTACTGGGCAATATCGCCAATCCATGGCAGGTGCAGGTAATCAACAACTACTACCTGTCGAAGCGCACTAACCTTTATCTGACTACTGCCTATGCCAAGAACGCGTCCCTGAACTTCGATACCTCTGTCGGTGGGCTGGGAACCGGCTACTACCTCGGGGCAGGGAAGAACAGCATGTTTGGCGCGGCGCTGGGTATCAGGCATATCTTCTGACGCGTGGCAACCGGCCTTACTGACTCATGCTTTCGGCCACAGCAATGCGGCCCTCTTTTCTGATTCTTCACGGAGCCGTGTGACCGCTTAAAGCATTGCATTACACACAAGTCACTCGTGACC
>NZ_JFJW01000232.1:0-4806 GCF_000611125.1 Cupriavidus sp. SK-4 | reverse complement strand
GACCTCAGCACACAGAATTCCTGACACCTCCTCCAAGTGCGGCGCTCGGCAGGCAACGGCCGGCGCCGCCGTGAACGACGGGCCTGGGACGAGGACTAACGTATTGGTGTAAGCAACGCAGGCGCTCCGAACCCAACCAGCGTCGCATTGCTGCGCTCAAAGAACCCATCCCAGAACGTTCTAAGGGCCTCGATGCTCTGTGGCGAACGATACGAGGCAGCAGCACTCCGCGCCCCCTTCGGTTCCGGAACAATCCCAGCGCCCATCACATAGACTGAAGCCCCACCAAAGTCAGCACGCACATTCGCCTTCTCGACTTTGCGCAACTCTTGCGCGGCGTCGATCTGCCGCATACGTTCCTGGCTATAGAAACTCGAGATCGACGAGTTCTCCAGCATGTCCGACACGATTAGCACCGTCTTCTGCTGCGCTGCTGTATCTCGTACCGCCTGGGATACAGCAGCAATGCTTGCCAATACGTCGGAGCGGGCCAACGCTTCGCTGCTGCCCTGCAGGGCTTCCCGCACCGATTCAGCCACCAGCTTCGTGCCATACGCATATTGCGACTTCAGGCATGCATCGAAGTTCTTCAGCGTCTTGACCGCAGTGGCATCGCGCAGCGACTGGTCGACCAGCGGTGCCTCCAGCGTTCCGGCGGCCCGCTGCTGCAAGTAGCGCCCTTGTGCATAGGCCGAGAAGCTGTATACGCGGAATGTTGTGCCCGGCCGCAGCAAGCCCTGCAGATGCCGGCCCAGCTCCGAAACCAGTTTGTCGTCCAGCACCGTGGTCTGGTCGATCATCAGAAACAGCGCGCGCTGCGCCGCTGTCGGCGAGCCGAGCTGATTGGCGACGTAGCAGCTGGGTATTTCCGGTGCGGCGAACGCGGGCCCGCAGAGCATTGTGGTGGCCACAGCCAACCACGCTGCGCAGCGCTTGCCGAAACCGGAGGCTCGCCAGTCTGACACGGGCCGGCCGACAGGCGTACTTGCCATATCAGAGCAGGGCTTCCAGGCGCGCACGTTCAGCCTCCTTGTCTTGTTCTTCCTCGGCCTTGCGGGCTTGTTCCGCGGCAAGCCGCGCTGCTTCCTGCGCTGCCTTGCGCTCGGCAAGCTGCGCCGTGACGTCATTGCGCACACTGTCCGGCAGGCTCTGCAGCAGTGCAACGGCATCCGCCTTTCGGCCGGCAGCCGTCATCGCATCGATACGCGCAAGCACGCTCGCGGTGTCGGTCGCGGGCAGGCTCTCCACAGCCGGGGCGATGTCTGCCTGCGAAACATTGCGGGCAGCCGCTACGCGCGTGCGCGACTCCCTCGCCTCCATCAGGTAGTCGTCAAAGGCGTGTTCCAGCCGGAGCCCGTCATTGGCGCGCCGTTCGCTCATCTTTTGCTGCAGGGTCTGCAGCTTCGACTGAGCCACCTGCATCAGCGGCGTAAAGAAGGCTAGGTAGTCGTCATAGGTAGAGAACCCACGCGTACCGCGATAAGCGGCCTTGCTTTCCTTCCCGGCGAACCCCCACTTGTAGCCGCCGGCAATACCGACCAGCTGCGTGATGGCAAAGATGAACGCCAGCATCAGGAAGGCCGCGAGGCCTTCATCGGCATAGGCGGCGTGGCCGTCGGCCTTGGCCTTGTCGTCTGCCTTCTGTTGCTCCTGGGCAAGCTCCGCGGGCAGCGCCTGGCCAAGCTTGTCAAACGGATTGCCGGCACCTGGCCCTTCCGCAACCAACGCGGTTTGTGCAGTACGCTCCGTCTCCAGGTGCTTGACGCGCATCACTGTCGAAACGATCGACACAAACACGATAATGACCACCGCCACCCCCACCATGAAATAGCTGCGGCTGGTTCCGACACGATTCACGCTTTGCTTGTACTCGGGCTCAGCGTCATCCTTGTCTTGCGGGTCATTCAGCTTGATGTTGTGGCTGGCAAACTTGCCCGGCTGCCCCTCGCCGCGCCACTCCGAGTCCGCCTTGGCGATCAGGTTGCTGCGATAGAGCTGGTGGCCGGCACTGTGCATCACGAACACGAAGATGACGCACAGTACGAACACGATTGCCCACATCAGCAACTGGCGCGCGTTTTCGCTGCCGCCTTCGCCTGCCATCCACGTGCCCAGCATGTATGAGAAGCCCAGGCCTTCGGCAAGCACCAGCACGCAAAGCAGACCCATCATCCATCCTGGCGTCGGCGAGCGCCCCAGGTCGTGCGCCTTGGAAAGATAGGTTAGCCGCTTGTTGAACTCGTCCTCAGTGGTGAAATGGATGAACTGCTTGTAGTCATCGCACAGCGTGCGCTCGGACAACGTCCAGGACTTGTCTTTGGCAAAGCGTGTGGTGTCGCGGGACAGCCGTGCGATCTTGCCGATCAACGGCAAGCTGTACCAAAGGTTCATCAATGCAAAGTCGATCCGAAACTTGTTGCCGAGATACACAATCAGCAACACGGCAAGCGCGAGCGCAGAATTCAGCGCCGCAAGGTTCTCGTTGATCCAGTGACTCATCGTATTATTCTTTTCTCGTTGTTGATCAGATCTTGCCGCCGCCTGCCATCCGCGGGCTGAATGCAGCAGAGTAGCTATTGCCGTCCTTGTCGTAGCGCAGCCACGACCCCCGCGCCTGGTCCGGGGTGGCGTGCGGGATCACGATGTCGAGGCATTGCAGCGGCGCCTTGTTGACAAAGACGCGGTAGAGCAGGCCCTTGTCGCCACGATAGGTATTCACCTGTGCCTCGGTGCGCAAGTCGGCGACCTGCCCGGCATCGTGGTAGTCGCGATATACAAGCACTTCAGGGCGGCGCGCCGGCGCACCGCCATCGCGCAACACCGCTACACCTTTCAGTGCCACGAGATGGCCGTTGACGGTATCGGTCCAGATTGTGTTGTACAGGCCAGGCATGTAATCGGCTGTCCGATAGGCCTTGTCGTCGCTTAGCGATTTCACGGCACGCGCCTCACGCGGCCGGTCCTGGTCGCAACGGGCCAGCGGCGTGTCCGCTACAGCGGACGAGATCAAGGCAAAGCCGGTGGGCCGATCAAGCTTGCCGAGATCCGGCACCATCACGCTGCGCGCCGAAGGCGTGCCACCGAAGTCGATCGACGGGGCGCTGACGGTACGTGTCTGTGTCACGGTGCGTTGCTTCTGCGCCGGGGCAGGCGAGGCAGCAGCGGAAGCGGACGTGACGGGTCGGTCGCCAGCCGGTACCTTCACTGCATCGCTGCGCGCGTCGCTTTGGCGCGCCGACGCTGCGGAAGCCGTACGCACGGGCGACTGTTTTTTAGGCCGGTCACCGGCACGGGCGGTCGTTGCCGATTTCTTCTGCGCGGCGCCATTCGCCTCACCGCTGTCCCTGCCGGATTGCGTCCTGTCAGCGGCAGACTCGCGATAGAACGCCACGTTGGGTCTGCGAGCGGCAAGATACTTTGCAAAGGCCGATTCGTCGGTCACATCCACGATCTCGACGCGACGATTCTTCGCCCGCCCCGTCTCGTCGCGGTTGTCCGCCAGCGGCATCGTTTCACCCGCGCCCTGATAGTAGAGCTGCGACTCCGTCACGCCCGCATCGCGGAACAGTGCAGCGACGGCACGCGCACGCTGCTCCGACAGCTCTGCGTTCAGCCTGGAGCTGCCTGTATCGTCGGTATGCCCGATCAGCAGGATGCGCCGCGACTTCAGTGCCTCAACGGCCTGCCGTTCTTGCGCCGTGGATTTCGGGCCAAGCATCCTGGCCTGCGCCGCATAAGCGTACTGCTGGGCGATCTCCGTGAAGGCGACACGGGCGTCCGGCGCCAACACGCTGGATCCGGAAGCAAACTGAGAACTGCCGCCAGTGCCAGCGTCTCGTACCGACACAGACATGCCGAGGCCGCCCTGTTCGCGGTCGCGTGTTGCAGGCGCCAACGCACTGCCGTCCGCGGCGATGTCGACCACAGTGACATCCAACCCGTGCTTCTTTGCAATGCGCGACAACTCGCAACGGCGGCGGTCCATGTCCGCCCCGATCAGCCCGCCAAGCGCCGCACCCACACCCGCGCCGAGCAGCGTACCGACCTTCTTGTTGCTAGACACGACATTGCCCAGGACCGCGCCGGCGATGACACCCGCCGCGATCCCGATATTGCGGGCATTGTTTGAGCAAGGATCGTCACTGGCGAACGTTTCCTTCAGATACGCGCCTGGAGCGGTGGCACATCCGGTGACCATCGAACATGCAACCGCAAGGCTGGTCCATCGCCACACGCCGCTTGCAGCAGGCCTCGCTGCCTTCCCTATTGCGCGTCGTGACGCGCCGACCGTTGTCTTATTCTCGTTGTGCATCGACCTGTGTTTCCTGAAGCGCCCGGCCATGTCCAACGACAGGCGCAATGGCACGCCACACCAGTATCGGCAGCGATTGCGGAAACTTTAGGGGCGGATGCACCTGCGAACGCGACGGGTGCGTTATCCGAGAACATGGGAAGGGCGGTGACCCGGCGGCCAATGGTAGTGATCGGCCTGGCTTGTGCCAACCCTCCTCGGGCCATGCTTCGGTGGGGTTGGAATGAACTCAATGCGAAGCCTATGTGGGATCCAATTGCTGGGGCTCACTCCATGCAGGCACGGCTTCGCTCTACTTGGTGATATATGCGGTGGTCTGAGTTTTCAGTCGAACGCGATGAGCCACTCATAGACCGTAAGCATCGCCATGGCGAGAAGTGGTGCAACACATAGCCAACGAAGCGTCTCGACGCGTAGCGCAACCAGATTCCCATTATCGCGAGGCAGCAGGCAGCTAGCGCAAGTGGAGGTGTCAGGAATTCTGTGTGCTGAGG
>NZ_JFJW01000231.1:0-3365 GCF_000611125.1 Cupriavidus sp. SK-4 | reverse complement strand
GGTATAAGAGCCTGGCGATGACCTACTTTCACACGGGTATCCGCACTATCATCGGCGCGGAGCTGTTTCACGGACCTGTTCGGGATGGGAAGGGGTGGTTCCAGCTCGCTATGGTCACCAGGCATAAGGGGTTGCAGCGCTGAGGTTGAGGTCAACGCTGCGAATAGGGATGTAGTTGGGGTTGTGCGTCTTGTGTCAACTGTTTCGGCACAGTCGCGATCACACACCAGGCAAAACACACTGGTTATAGGATCAAGCCTTACGGGCAATTAGTACTGGTTAGCTTAACGCATTACTGCGCTTCCACACCCAGCCTATCAACGTCCTGGTCTCGAACGACCCTTCAAGGAGGTCAAGCCTCCAGGGAATCCTCATCTTCAGGCGAGTTTCCCGCTTAGATGCTTTCAGCGGTTATCTCTTCCGTACATAGCTACCCTGCGATGCCTCTGGCGAGACAACAGGTACACCAGCGGTACGTCCACTCCGGTCCTCTCGTACTAGGAGCAGCCCCCGTCAAGATTCCAACGCCCACGGCAGATAGGGACCAAACTGTCTCACGACGTTTTAAACCCAGCTCACGTACCTCTTTAAATGGCGAACAGCCATACCCTTGGGACCGGCTACAGCCCCAGGATGAGATGAGCCGACATCGAGGTGCCAAACACCGCCGTCGATATGAACTCTTGGGCGGTATCAGCCTGTTATCCCCAGAGTACCTTTTATCCGTTGAGCGATGGCCCTTCCATTCAGAACCACCGGATCACTATGTCCTGCTTTCGCACCTGCTCGACTTGTCGGTCTCGCAGTTAAGCACGCTTTTGCCATTGCACTTTAGGTACGATGTCCGACCGTACCAAGCGTACCTTCGAACTCCTCCGTTACACTTTGGGAGGAGACCGCCCCAGTCAAACTGCCTACCATGCACTGTCCCCGACCCGGATTCACGGGTCAAGGTTAGAACCTCAAACAAACCAGGGTGGTATTTCAAGGACGGCTCCACGTGAACTAGCGTCCACGCTTCAAAGCCTCCCACCTATCCTACACAGATCGGTTCAAAGTCCAATGCAAAGCTACAGTAAAGGTTCATGGGGTCTTTCCGTCTAGCCGCGGGGAGATTGC
This sequence comes from Cupriavidus sp. SK-4, assembly GCF_000611125.1. NCBI lineage: Bacteria > Pseudomonadati > Pseudomonadota > Betaproteobacteria > Burkholderiales > Burkholderiaceae > Cupriavidus > Cupriavidus sp. SK-4. Next base: position 2,246 of record NZ_JFJW01000231.1, on the reverse strand, counting down.
ATCATCACAAACACTTCAACTTCGCTGAGTCTCGGGAGGAGACAGTGTGGCCATCGTTACGCCATTCGTGCAGGTCGGAACTTACCCGACAAGGAATTTCGCTACCTTAGGACCGTTATAGTTACGGCCGCCGTTTACCGGGACTTCAATCAAGAGCTTGCACCCCATCATTTAATCTTCCGGCACCGGGCAGGCGTCACACCCTATACGTCCACTTTCGTGTTTGCAGAGTGCTGTGTTTTTATTAAACAGTCGCAGCCACCATTTTATTGCAACCCCTTCACCCTTCTGGCGCAGGCCAGTCAAGCTACCAGGGCGTACCTTATCCCGAAGTTACGGTACCAATTTGCCGAGTTCCTTCTCCCGAGTTCTCTCAAGCGCCTTAGAATACTCATCTCGCCCACCTGTGTCGGTTTGCGGTACGGTCTCGTATGACTGAAGCTTAGAGGCTTTTCTTGGAACCACTTCCAATTGCTTCGCAGCACTAGGCCGCTCGCCCCATATCCTTGAATTCCGCGCCCGGATTTGCCTGAGCGCCTTCTCCAATACAGGGACCGGGACTTCCAACACCCGGACAACCTTCCGCGATCCGTCCCCCCATCGCATCATACGACGGTGCAGGAATATTAACCTGCTTCCCATCAGCTACGCATCTCTGCCTCGCCTTAGGGGCCGACTCACCCTACGCCGATGAACGTTGCGTAGGAAACCTTGGGCTTACGGCGAGGGGGCCTTTCACCCCCTTTATCGCTACTCATGTCAGCATTCGCACTTCTGATACCTCCAGCATCCTTTACAAGACACCTTCACAGGCTTACAGAACGCTCTCCTACCACGCACATTACTGTGCGTCCGCAGCTTCGGTGACTGGCTTAGCCCCGTTACATCTTCCGCGCAGGACGACTCGATCAGTGAGCTATTACGCTTTCTTTAAAGGGTGGCTGCTTCTAAGCCAACCTCCTGACTGTTTTAGCCTTCCCACTTCGTTTCCCACTTAGCCAATCTTGGGGACCTTAGCTGGCGGTCTGGGTTGTTTCCCTCTTGACACCGGACGTTAGCACCCGATGTCTGTCTCCCGTGATTGCACTCTTCGGTATTCGGAGTTTGCTATGGCGGGGTAATCAGCAATAGACCCCCCAACCATGACAGTGCTCTACCCCCGAAGGTGACACACGAGGCACTACCTAAATAGTTTTCGGAGAGAACCAGCTATTTCCAGATTTGTTTAGCCTTTCACCCCTATCCACAGCTCATCCCCTAACTTTTCAACGTTAGTGGGTTCGGTCCTCCAGTACGTGTTACCGCACCTTCAACCTGGCCATGGATAGATCATCTGGTTTCGGGTCTACACCCAGCGACTCAACGCCCTGTTCGGACTCGCTTTCGCTACGCCTTCCCTAATCGGTTAAGCTTGCCACTGAATGTAAGTCGCTGACCCATTATACAAAAGGTACGCCGTCACCCGTTTCCAGGCTCCGACTGTTTGTATGCATGCGGTTTCAGGATCTATTTCACTCCCCTCCCGGGGTTCTTTTCGCCTTTCCCTCACGGTACTGGTTCACTATCGGTCGATCACGAGTATTTAGCCTTGGAGGATGGTCCCCCCATCTTCAGACAGGATTTCACGTGTCCCGCCCTACTTGTCGTACACCTAGTTCCACAACGCTGTTTTCGCATACAGGGCTATCACCTGCTATGGCCGGGCTTTCCATCCCGTTCTGCTAACAATGCTGCTAAAGAGTACAAGGCTCTTCCCATTTCGTTCGCCACTACTTTGGGAATCTCGGTTGATTTCTGTTCCTGCAGCTACTTAGATGTTTCAGTTCGCCGCGTTCGCTTCCCTGACCTATGTATTCAGTCAGGGATGACCCATACGGGCCGGGTTTCCCCATTCGGACATCTCCGGATCAAAGCTTGTTTGCCAGCTCCCCGAAGCTTTTCGCAGGCTACCGCGTCCTTCATCGCCTGTGATCGCCAAGGCATCCACCACATGCACTTGTTCGCTTGACCCTATAACGAGTGTGTCTCGATTGCTCGAAACCGTCGCTACAGGATGAGTTCTCGCATTTGTGCCGTATTCCAAGTCATCTTTCGATCACTTAAATACATTTTGGTTGATACAATCACAACCCGGTATCGCGTTTTGTACTGCAGCGTCTCATCAACGCTTCGCGACACCTTTACTACATCCCATATTTTTAAAGAACAGCCGATCATTCGATCGCTTGGCAATGCCAAATGGAAAC
>NZ_JFJW01000230.1:0-3176 GCF_000611125.1 Cupriavidus sp. SK-4 | reverse complement strand
CGGAAGTGCAGGCGAAGAACGCGGCCAACACGGCCTGCACCTGAGCCGTCGGGAACGAAAAAAAGGGACGCCGAGGCGTCCCTTTTTGCTTGCCTTGCCAGGCCGGTCAATGATGCAGGATCTTCGACAGGAACTGGCGCGCGCGCTCGGAGCGGTGTTCGATATTGCCGAAGAACTCCTCCTTCTCGCAGTCCTCGACGATCTTGCCCTGGTCCATGAAGATCACGCGGTTGGCCACCTTGCGCGCGAAACCCATTTCGTGGGTCACGCACATCATGGTCATGCCTTCGTGCGCCAGCTGCACCATCACGTCCAGCACTTCATTGACCATCTCCGGGTCCAACGCCGAAGTCGGTTCGTCGAACAGCATGCAGATCGGGTCCATCGACAGCGCACGGGCAATCGCCACGCGCTGCTGCTGGCCGCCCGACAGCTGGCCGGGGTACTTCTCTGCCTGGCTCTTCAGGCCCACGCGGTCCAGGTACTTCAGGCCCTTGGCCATCGCCTCGTCCTTGGAGCGGCCGAGCACCTTCATCTGCGCGATGGTCAGGTTCTCGGTGATCGACAGGTGCGGGAACAGTTCGAAGTTCTGGAACACCATGCCCACGCGCGAGCGCAGCTTGGGCAGGTTGGTCTTGGGATTGCCCACCGAGGTGCCGTCGACCAGGATATCGCCCTTCTGGAACGGCTCAAGCGCGTTGACGGTCTTGATCAGCGTGGACTTGCCCGACCCGGACGGGCCGCACACCACCACCACTTCACCCTTGGCGACCTTGGTGGTGCAGTCGGTCAGCACCTGGAAGGCGCCGTACCACTTGGAGACATTGTTGATTTCGATCATACAGCCACCTTTTTCTGGTAACGCTTGACCAGCAGCGAAGCGGAGAAGCAGATAACGAAGTACACCACGCCGGCGAACAGCAACATCTCGACAATGCGGCCGTCCCGTTCGCCGATGCCGTAGGCCTGGCCAAAGAAGTCGGCCAGCGCGCTGACGTAGACCAGCGACGTATCCTGGAACAGGATGATCCCTTGCGTCAGCAGCAGCGGCACCATGTTGCGGAACGCCTGCGGCAGGATCACCAGCCGCATCGACTGGCCATAGGTCATGCCCAGCGCCTGCGCCGCGAACATCTGCCCGCGCGACACGCTCTGGATGCCCGCGCGGATGATTTCCGAGTAGTACGCGGCCTCAAACAGCGCAAAGGCCACCAGCGCGGACGTCATGCGCAGGTCGGTCGCCGGCGACAGGTTGAACAGGTTCTGCAGCACCTGCGGAATGATCAGGAAGAACCACAGCAGCACCATCACCAGCGGGATGGAGCGGAAGATGGTCACGTACCCCTGCGCGAACCAGTTCAGCAACTTGAACGACGACAGCCGCATCATCGCCAGGATGGTGCCCCAGACGATGCCCACCACCACCGCGGTGACGGTGATCTTGAGCGAGACCATCATGCCCTCGCCCAGGACCTCGAGCGTGGCAGGGGTGATGGAGGTGAAATCGAAGGAATAAGCCATGGCGCCCCCTTACTTGCCGCCGATAAAGCCGGGCACGCGCGTGCGGGCTTCCACCCAGCGCATGATCAGCATCACCGTCACGTTGATCAGCGCGTACATCAGCGTGACCGCGATGAACGATTCATACGGGCGCGCGGTGTAGTCCACCAGTTGCCGGCCCTGCGCCGCCAGTTCCAGCAGGCCGATGGTCGACGCCACCGCCGAGTTCTTGAAGATGTTCAGGAATTCGGACGTCAGCGGCGGCACGATCACGCGGAACGCCATCGGCAGCAGCACGTGGCGGTACGTCTGCGGCAGCGTGAAGCCCATCGCCAGCCCGGCGTTCTTCTGCCCGCGCGCCAGCGAGTTGATGCCCGAGCGCACCTGCTCGCAGACCCGCGCCGCGGTAAAGGTGCCCAGGCACAGCATGGCGGCCAGGAACTGCTGTGCGAACGGGTTCATCTGCTTGATCGCCTCGCCGCCGGGCAGCAGCTCGGGCATGACGAAATACCAGATAAACAGCTGCACCAGCAGCGGGATGTTGCGGAAGATTTCCACATAGGTGGCGGCGATGCCCGCCAGCCACTTGTTGGGCACGGTGCGCAGCACGCCGAGCACCGAGCCGATGACCAGCGCGATGACCCAGGACGAGAGCCCCAGGGCGAGCGTTACCTTCAGGCCGGAAATCATCCAGTCCAGGTAGGTCTCGTTCTGGGCGGCCTGTTCGAGGAAAACTGCCCAATGCCAGTTGTAGTTCATGTTGCGTCCTCAAAAAGAAACGGAAGGACATGCCTTCCGTTTCACACTGCTGTCAACGGCAGGTCAGTCCAGCGCCTTGTCGTTCGGCGTCTTGAACAACGCCTTCATGTCTTCGGACAGCGGGAAGTCCAGGTTGAGGCCCTTCGGCGGCACCGGGGTCATGAACCACTTGGTGTACAGGGTATTGACCGAACCGTCCTTCATCATGCCGGTGATCACGGTATCGGACAGCTTCTTGAACTGCGGATCGTCCTTGCGGATCATGCAGCCATAGGACTCGCGCGATTGCGGCTTGCCCACCACGATCCAGTCGGCCGGGTTCTTGGCCTTGGCGCGCTCGCCGTACAGCAGCGCGTCGTCCATCATGAACGCGACCGCGCGGCCCGACTCAAGCGTCAGGAACGACTGGCCGTGGTCCTTGGTGCTGATGATGTTCACGCCCAGCTTCTGGTCATCGTTCATCTTGCGCAGCAGGCGCTCCGACGTGGTGCCGGCGGTGGTGACGACGTTCTTGCCCTTCAGGTCGGCCCAGTCCTTGATGCCGGCATCCTTCTTCACCATGATGCGCGTGCCGATGATGAAGATGGAGTTGGTGAACGCAACCTGCTTCTGGCGCTCCAGGTTGTTGGTGGTGGAGCCGCACTCGATGTCGATGGTGCCATTCTGCAGCAGCGTGATGCGGTTCTGCGAGGTGATCGGGATTTCCTTGACCTGCAGGTTCGGCAGCTTCAGCTGGTCCTTGATGGCTTCCACGATCTTCATGTTGATATCGTAGGAATAGCCGGCTTGGCGCACGCCGCCCAGGTTGTAGTTGAACGGAATCGACGACTCGCGCACGCCCAGCGTGATGACGCCGGTGTCCTTGATCTTCTTCAGCGTGCCCGTCAGTTGTTCAGCTGCCTGTGCCGTCCCGCACA
>NZ_JFJW01000229.1:0-2948 GCF_000611125.1 Cupriavidus sp. SK-4 | reverse complement strand
GGGACGGTCAGCGCGAACTGCACAAGCGCTCAACGAGCATTTGGGATGGGCTGAGATCCGCCATCCGTTTCATCCGCTCCGGGGCCAGCGTTATCCGGTCCTGAAGACGCGCCGGGTGGCGGGCGTCGACACATTGCTGCTGGGTCATGTCGAGCGCGGCAGCTTCAGCATTGCCCGCGAATGGACCGACTGGGGCGCGCCTGCCGTCGAAGACGATTGCGAGATCCCTGTGTCTCGCTTCGATCTGGGCATGCTGCTGGAGCTGATCGCGTTGATCGACCAGCTTGCCGCTTCGTCCTCCAAGAAGTCATCAACCAAAGGAGCTTGATCAATGCATTTCATTGCCCTACTATCAGACCAGTTTTTAACGTGGTCCGCCAATGCAAGATATTCCGTCGCCCGCTTTACGCAGACGCCGCGCGCAATTGCTCAAGCAAATGCCGGCGTTGGACACGCTCTTGCGGGGCTCGCTCATCGAACGCTACAAGCGCTGCGGCAAACCTGGCTGCAAGTGCGCCGACGGCCCCGGTCATGGCCCCAAGTACTATCTGTCAGTGAGCTTTCCGGGGCGCCGACCACAGATGGACTACGTGCCCCAGGCCGATTACGCCGACGTCAGCGAACGCTTGGCGACCTATCACCGGGTCCGCGAGATCATCGAAGAGATCTGCGAGATCAACCGCGAACTACTACGCCGCCGCGAGGCGCTCTGAGGGGCGTCGGTGAGCCAGGCGCCGCTCTCGCTCACCATCTCCATCGATCCGCAGTCAGCCGGCGTACTCATCGCCAACATGCTCGAGGCTTGGCTCACCGCCGAGTCCGCGCTGGAGCTGACCGAGGAGGCCGTCGATGAACACCAAGATCACCCCGCAACATCACAGCAAGCCGGCGTACATCTATATCCGCCAGTCGACGCTGGCCCAGGTGCGGCATCACCAGGAGAGCACCGAGCGCCAGTATGCGTTGCGCGACAAGGCGCTGGCACTCGGCTGGCCGGACACGTCGATCCGGATCCTGGACCGGGACCTCGGTCAGTCAGGCGCTCAGATGACGGGCCGCGAGGACTTCAAGACGCTGGTGGCGGATGTCTCGATGGGGCAAGTGGGCGCGGTGTTTGCGCTGGAGGTGTCGCGCTTGGCGCGCTCGAACCTGGACTGGCATCGCCTGCTCGAGTTGTGTGCACTCACCCAGACGCTCGTCATCGACGCCGATGGCTGCTACGACCCGGGCGACTTCAACGACGGTCTGCTGCTCGGTCTCAAAGGCACGATGGCACAGGCCGAACTTCATTTTTTGCGCGGGCGCCTCCAGGGCGGCAAGCTCAATAAGGCGCAGAAGGGTGAGTTGCGCTTTCCGCTGCCGGTTGGCTTGTGCTATGACGATGAGGGTCGCATCGTCCTCGATCCCGATGACGAGGTTCGCGGCGCCGTGCAACTGGTGTTTCGTCTGTTTCAGGAGACCGGCAGCGCGTACGCCGTCGTCAAGCGCTTTGCCGAAGATGGTCTGCGCTTTCCCAAGCGCGCATACGGAGGTGCCTGGGCAGGTCGACTCATATGGGGGCGCCTACGCCATGAACGCGTGCTTGGTCTGATCCGGAATCCCTCGTATGCGGGCGTCTATGTCTTCGGCCGTTACCAATATCGTCAGCGCATCACGCCACAGGGAGAGGTCTATAAGCGAGTGCAGCCGGTACCCAAGTCCGACTGGCGTGTCCACCTTCCCGACCATCACGAAGGCTATATCACCCCGGAGGAATTCGAGCGCAACCAGGCGCGCCTAGCGCGCAATCGGACCAACGGCGAAGGTACCGTGCTCAGCGGGGCGGCGCGTGAAGGATTGGCGCTGCTGCAGGGGATGCTGATCTGTGGCTGCTGTGGCCGGGCGCTGACCGTGCGCTACCAGGGTAACGGTGGCATTTATCCGTTGTACCTTTGCAGTGCGCGCCGCCGAGAGGGTCTGGCGACAACCGATTGCATGAGCGTGCGCAGCGACCTGCTCGACAACGCGATCGGCGAAGCAGTGCTCGCGGCCCTGCGGCCAGCCGAACTCGAACTCGCCGTGACCGCCCTGAACGAACTCGAGAAGCGTGATCACGCCATCATGCGTCAGTGGCATATGCGCATCGAACGCGCCGAGTATGAGGTCGCGCTTGCGGAGCGTCGCTATCAGGCATGCGATCCCGCTAACCGTCTGGTCGCGGGCACCCTCGAGCGGCGCTGGAATGACGCGATGCTTCGCCTCGAAGCAATCAAGACTGAAGCCGCCCAGTTCCAGAGCCAGAAGGCGCGCGTCGCAACGCCCGAACAGAAGGCCCAGATCCTCGCGCTGGCGCGCAATCTTCCACGTCTCTGGCGTGCTCCGGCGACCCCAGCGAAGGATCGCAAGCGCATGTTGCGACTGCTCATCCGAGACATTACGGTCGAGAAACTGCCCGCAGCCAGACAGGTGGTCCTACACGTGCGTTGGCAGGGCGGCACCTGTACCGACACCACCGTGACTTTGCCCAAGCCAGTCGCCGACGCGATGCGCTATCCGACTGCGACCGTCGAGCAGGTGCGCAAACTGTCGCAACATCTGTCCGACCCGCAAATCGTTGCGCACCTCAATCAGGAAGGCTTGCGCAGCCCAACTGGCAAATCGTTCACGCTCGCCATGGTCAAGTGGATCCGTTTCCGATACGGCATTCCGGCCACCAACTTCATGCGGTCTGACGAGCTCACGGTCCAGCAACTCGCTCACCGACTGGGCATCAGTCCACACGTGGTGTATTACTGGATCGAGCGCCAGGTGGTCCACGCTCGGAAGCTCGACGGGCGGGGCCCCTGGTGGATCACGCTGGCCCCCACCAAGGAACAGCAACTGCGGGACTGGGTACGCACTTCAGGGCATTCTCGGGGGCAACGTTCCTACACTCAACTGTGAGAGGTGCATTATGAGATCACCGTCGG
>NZ_JFJW01000228.1:0-2930 GCF_000611125.1 Cupriavidus sp. SK-4 | reverse complement strand
GCCGTCAGCACGGTCGTCCCCGCCGGCACCGTATAGCTGTGCCCGCTCGGTTGCAAGGTCACCTTGAACGTCTTGTCCTCTGTCTCCGACACCCGATTGCTCCTTGTTGGCATGCGTCCGGTGAAATTCTTTAGTTTCATACAGCGGACACGTTGTTTCATTTACGCAAACTCTAGTCACGGCTCAGGGCATTGTCAAGATGCAACGGCACATTCACCGGTCGTGCCGTTCTTGCATGGCTGCCGCGTTGGGAAGCAAACCGCGCGGCCGGCATCGCGGCTCGCCTCCACGCATCGGCAGGCATGGCGCACAGCGGCAGGACATCGCACCTGGTCAGTACACGCGACGCAGGGCGCGCCAACCGAGACAGGCCCCGTAGCCACGAAGGCCGATGCGAGTTGTTGACACGCGCGCGGACGCCCGATGCGAAACGACCAGGCGACACGAAGTGCCGGTCAAAACGAATCCAGGGGATTTTGGTTACGGAATGAATTGCGGAGGCATCCGGCGTACTCGCCAGCTATCGACAGCCCGCACCATCTCTGCAAGCTGTTGAAGCGCGATGGCTTTGTGCTGACCATCGCGTCTTGCGGTCTGCCCACACGTTTTCCGCGGGACTATTCCGCTTGACTGGTATAGTTTGCGCTGTACGCAATATTTATCGCATACAGAAACAAATCTAAAGCGAAACACCGCCATGCGCAAGAGGGGTTTCACTGCAGAGACGAACGGGGTCCGGAACTGACGCTAGCGCCGAGCAGGCATCACTTCGCTGCCGGCGCCAGGCCGAGCAGCAGCCACAATTTCATCGTTTCGTTGGTGCGAGCATGTCCCGGCCGCCGGACTCAAGGTGTCCGCCAGTCATGCGCGAGCAGCTGCAGTGCTTTCGTGCCGGCCCGGTTGTGGCACTTGCCCTGCCAGTACGCCGGGCAAGAACTGCCCTTGCGCGGTATCCAGTCGCGGGTCTTCGTTGAGCAGGCCCCGATGCGCTGCCCTGGCGCCCGCGACACGCAATCAGCAGGCTACCCCGTGAGCAGCCCTGCACGTCCGGCTCGCGCCAGGCGAACCGGCCCGCAGCCCTGAACGGCTAAGCAGCCGACTCGAGCTGCGCATCGGCGCAGCCAAGGGCCACCGAAATATTGCAGGCGGTGGCCAGGACCTGTTGTATGTATTCCGCTTGCAGCACCTTGGTGAGCCGGGCCTGTGGTATTGCCAATGCCACGGAGCCAACCACCTTCGATTCCCTGTCGAAGACAGGCGCCGCGATGGAAGCGCCCCCGGCCACCAGCTCGCCGAGAGAAATGGCATACCTGTTACGACGAACCGTCTTGAGCGAGGCCTTGAGCTGATCACGCTCCTGCGCGGCAGGAATAGCGCGCAGGATTTCCACGATCGCCGCCTCGGAAAGAAAAGCCAGGATCGCCTTCCCCGGCGCGCCAACATGCAGCGGCCGCACCGTCAGCCCCGGGGCATAGGACAGCGGCTTCTTGCTCTTGAGTTCCTGGACGCACTCGCGCTTGTTGCCGCCCTGGAAAACGAACAGCGAGATCGTCTCGTCGGTCGCCTCCCATAGTTCCTGCAGGAAGGGCTGCGCGACCTGAACGACATCCGTGCTGGCCAGGAACGCATTGGCCAGCTCAACAGCAAAATGCGTCAACTCATAGGTGCGGGGGTCACCGTACGAGCGAAGCAGCCCCTTCTTCTCAAGCGTATTCAGCAGGCGATATAAAGTCGGGCGACTGAGCGGAACTGCCTCCTCGATCTTCGAGATACCCATTGACGGCGTCTCGATAAAACTGAGCAGAATATCCAGGGCGCGCTCGACCGAACGTACGCTATCCAAGCGAACTCCTCATGTATTTTTGGTTTCACGCTGCCTGGCACCGGCAAAGGCAGCGCTCCATTCTGCCCGACCACGGGCGAGCACCGGCAGAGCGGATTCTATCCCCAATTGCGGCACCCGGAACGCCGCCAGCCGGTATGCCCCCCATGACGTGTCTATCCGGCGAGCGTTTCCTCCTGGACCGTGTTTCTGAGAATGCCGATATTGGAGATTTCGACTTCGACGACGTCCCCGGCCCGGAGAAAGCGAGGCGGATCCTGGAACAGTCCCACCCCGCCCGGCGTGCCGGTGACGATTACATCGCCGGGAACCAGGGGACAGATGGTTGAAAAGTAGGCGACCAGCTCCTCCACCCCAAAGATCATCTCGGACAGCGGGGTGCTCTGCACCTCCACGCCGTTCAGCCGCGTCACCATGGTGTTCGCGCCAATATCCCCTGCCTCGTCAGGCGTTACCAGCCAGGGGCCAAAGGCGCCGGTTCCGGCAAAGTTCTTCCCCGCGCCGATCTGCGAGGAGTGGCGCTGCCAGTCGCGCACGGAACCGTCGTTGTAGCAGGCATAGCCGGCCACATGATCGAGCGCCGCCTCCCGCGCTATGTGTCGCCCGCCCCGCCCAATGACGACCGCAAGCTCGCCTTCATAGTCGAACTTCTCGGAAACCACCGGGCGCACAAGCGGGCCCAGGTGTCCGACCTGACTGGCCGCGACGCGATGGAAAATCATCGGCCGGGTCGGCGCCTCGACGCCGATCTCGTCGGCGTGCGCCTTGTAGTTGCGCGCGAGGCACCAGATGGCATGCGGATCCGTCACCACCGGATCCAGCGTCAGCCCGTCGATAAGGCAAGCACTGTCCCGCCCCAACTCCGCCGCGTCCCTGGCCCGGGCCAGCCCGTCATCCAGCGATAGCAAGCCTCGCATCGTCCGCGGCAAATCCGGCGCCACCTCATCCAGGCATACCACCTGCTGCGCGGACACCATGACACCCACACCTGCCCTGCCCTTGTTCTGATACGACACCAATCTCATCAGATTTGCTCCGAGAAACCTCGCCCTTCAAGGCGGGGAGTGAAAGGAGTGCTGCCGGCAGC
>NZ_JFJW01000227.1:0-2747 GCF_000611125.1 Cupriavidus sp. SK-4 | reverse complement strand
CTACCAACTGAGCTAACGCCCCAACGAAGAAAAAGATTGTAGCAAGGTATTGGATAAGACGCAATAGCCTTCGCGCAATTTTTGCGAGCCAGGCTGCACTGGCCGCTACAATGCCAGGCCACCGCGCGCATCCCGCGCAGTGGTTTCTCTCCACCAGCTTGCCCAAGCCCATGCACGCCAGAGTCCTGCGCTATCTCGACGAAGTCGTCCGCCGCGGTTCGATCCGCAAGGCGGCCGAGCACCTGCATGTGGCGCCGACCGCGGTCAACCGCCAGATCCTGGACCTGGAGGCGGAACTGGGTGCGCCGCTGTTTGAGCGCATCAACAAGCGGCTGCGGCTGACGCCGCTGGGCGAGATGGTGCTGGCCCACGTGCGCCAGACGCTGCGCGAGCACGACGCGCTGCGCGAGCGCATCGAGGACTTCAAGGGCGCGCGCCGCGGCGAGGTCACCGTTGCGGTCACGGCCGGCCTGGCGGGCTCGCTGATGCCGTCGCTGGTGCATGACTTCCGCCAGCGCTACCCGGGCATCGTGGTGCGCGTCGCCGACCTGCCGGTGGCCGACATCATCGCGGCGGTGGAGCAGGGCGACGCCGACCTGGGCCTTGGCTATGACCTGCCTGAGCTGCCCGCCTTCCGCGCGCTGGCCACCAGCGACTGGCAGATCGGCGCGGTGGTGCCGCCGGGCCATGCGCTGGCAGCCCGGCAATCGGCGCTGCTGAGCGAATGCGTCGGCTATCCGCTGATCCTGCCGGCGCCCTCGCTGTCGATCCGCGCCATCCTTGATGCGGCCTTTGCCCGCAATGCGATCGAGGTCTCGCCGGTGGCGGAGTCCACCTCGACCGCGCTGATCCGGCAACTGGTGATGCTGGGCACCGGCATCGCGCTGCTGAACCCGCTCGATGTGACGGAAGAGCGCGCCCGCCAGGCGCTGGTCTATGTGCCGCTGCGCGACCGCCACCTGCAGGGCCAGACGCTGACGCTGGTGGCGCGCGCTCGCGGCCCGCTCAGCGCCGCGGCCGAGCTGATGGCCGAGCGCATCGGCGACGCGCTGGCGGTGTTGTTCGCGCAGGCACGCTGAGCGACAGGGTGCCGCAGGTGTCCACTTTTTGTGGACAGGATGATCGGAATTCTGCGCTTGGGGGATTGCACCGCGCCGCCGTAGACTGGCGGCCATCCAGTCCCCCAATTCGTTTTGCAGAAGGAATTCCGCCATGACCCTGATTGCCCTGAACGCCGACGTGCTGGTCACCATGGACGCGGAGCGCCGCGAGATCCGCGATGGCGCCCTGGTTGCCGAAGGCCCCGCCGTGCAGTGGGTCGGCCCCACCTCGGAACTGCCGCTGCAGTACCGGCGCATGGTCGACGACGGCAGCGCGCAGGTGCTAGACATGCGCGGCCGCGTGGTCACGCCCGGCCTGGTCAACACCCACCACCACATGTACCAGAGCCTGACGCGTGCGGTGCCAGCGGCGCAGGACGCCGAGCTGTTCTCGTGGCTGACCAACCTGTACATGCTGTGGTCGCACCTGACGCCGGAAATGATCGCGGTGTCGACCAAGACTGCGATGGCCGAGCTGATGCTGTCCGGGTGCACCACCACCAGCGACCACCTCTACCTGTTCCCGAACGGCTCGCGCCTGGATGACTCGATTGCCGCGGCGCAGGAGATGGGCATGCGCTTCCACGCCGCGCGCGGCTCGATGAGCGTGGGCCGCAGCAAGGGCGGCCTGCCGCCGGACGTGGTGGTGGAAGAGGAGGCCGCCATCCTGCGCGACAGCCAGCGGCTGGTGGAGCAGTACCACGACAGTGCACGCCACGCGATGCTGCGCGTGGTGCTGGCACCGTGCTCGCCGTTTTCGGTGTCGCGCGACCTGATGCGCGAATCGGCCAATATGGCGCGGCACTATGGCGTGTCGCTGCACACGCACCTGGCCGAGAACGACAACGACATTGCCTACTCGCGTGAGAAATTCGGCCTGACGCCGGCCCAGTATGCCGAGGACCTGGGCTGGGTCGGCCACGATGTGTGGCATGCGCACTGCGTCAAGTTGGACGACGAGGGCATCGCGCTGTTTGCCCGCACCGGGACCGGCGTGGCGCATTGCCCGTGCTCGAACATGCGGCTGGCGTCCGGCATTGCGCCGGTGCGTGCCATGCGCGATGCGGGCGTGCCGGTGGGCCTGGGTGTGGACGGCAGCGCGTCGAACGACGGCGCGCATATGCTGGGCGAGGCGCGCCAGGCCATGCTGCTGCAGCGCGTTGGCTACGGGCCGGCCGCCATGAGCGCGCGCGAGGCGCTGGAGATTGCCACGCTGGGTGGCGCGCGCGTGCTCAACCGCGACGATATCGGCGCGCTGGCGCCGGGCATGTCGGCGGATTTTGTCGCCTTCGACATGTCGCAGGTCGGCTTTGCCGGCGCCGGCCATGACCCGGTGGCGGCGCTGGTGTTCTGCACGCCGGCCAATGTCGCGGCGAGCGTGATCAACGGCAGGGAAGTGGTGCGCGACGGTGCACTGCTGACGGCCGACCTGCCCAACGTGCTGCTGCGCCATCGCGCGCTGGCACGTACGCTGTTCGAGCGGGCCAGCCAGGGCACCTGATGCACGGACTGCTGTGGCGTGGGCATGTGCCTGCGCCGCAGCGGATAAGCCAATCAAGCAAGCGCACAAAGCAAAAGGCCGGAAGCATTGCTGCTTCCGGCCTTTCTGTATTCGGTGGTGGGGCGTGAGTGACTCGAACACTCGAC
>NZ_JFJW01000226.1:0-1741 GCF_000611125.1 Cupriavidus sp. SK-4 | reverse complement strand
GCACTCATGACTTCTGTATAAGGAAATGGGCTAAGCGGCGGCGGCATGAAGGAACAGGTCACGAAGCAGATTTTCGACAAGATTCTCGCCCAAGGCAAATCGACGTTGTGAGCATGGGTGTCTGTGCCTCATTGCTTCTGTCTGTCGCACGGGCGTGGGGGTCGCCAAATCGGGGCAGGTCTCCGGTCCGACGGGATTGTTCCGCACGAGGGCCAAACTTACGGCTACTTACCCATCATCTTTCCTGGGATCGTTCCACCCATGCCCGGACCCATGCCCGGACCCATGCCTTGGTCGTTGGCCATCGTCTGCATCATTTCCTGCATGAACGCCATGTGACTACCCGCCATATCGTGGCACATCTGCATTTGATTTGATGGGGCACTTCCCTTGGCGACTCCTTTGCCAGGAGCCATACGACCAGGGCCGCCCATTTTCATCATGTCCTTTTGCATGATGGCCATTGCATCTTGCATGACCTGATGGCGTTCAACCAAGAGGGCCTGGCGCTCTTCCGGCGTTTTGGCCCGCGAAAGCCGCTCTCTGATGGCACGCAGGTGGGCAATCTGGGCGTCCAGCCTTGCATCGCTGGAAACTCCGGGGGCTACGACCGGAGGCTTATCTTGCCGTTTTTCAGGATGGTGCTGCTCATGCTCCGTGCCGGTAGCCGGCGACGCTGGGAAAGCTGCTGGCGTCCAAGCGAGCACGGTAGCCGCAGTGATAAGGATAGAGAGGCGATGGTTGGTGGACATGGAAGATCCTCCTATGAAAACATGCAGTTCCTAGTCCAAGGTATGCGGCAGTCAGGGATTTGAGTTGATTGGGATCAACGAAGTGATGGGTTCAGTCCCATCGATGTGCCGGTCTGCGCGCCGGGCAATCTGCGCAGACCATTTTGCTGATGCCCTCAGCAGCAATGCTCCGGTGTGCCAGGAAACAGTTGGCCAGGAACACATCCGAGGACGGAATACCTAGAATTTGACTATGAGGGCGGCAAGTCAGGAGGAGCCGAGTAAAGTGCCACTTCGCCCGTCGGCGCCAGCCCTGCGGCGGATTGTTTGCTACTCTGCCACGTCTTTATCCCACACTTCGTTCGGCGTTTGCTACGCCCCGTTTTCCCGTGTGGAGGTGGCGGGTCTTTCAGCATCCCGTGTGTGGCGCGATAGCGTCTTCCGGCTTTCAAGGCTGCCGGCATGGATTTTCTTCCTGCACATCACCCCCCGGCTTCGGGAATGGCGAATCATCACCTTCTTGCGTCACTGCAGACTTCGCGAGCGCGCGCCGAAGCTCGCGAGCTCACGCTAGGTAGTAAAAGGCGGCAACTAGCAGCGCTCCGGAAACGACGCCTCCGAGAGCAATGACCGCGACGGCCATTGGACGCCTTTGCAGCCGGCTTGCCAGCCGTCCGAGCGCGAAACCCAAAATGACGAATGCCAGCACGTCCAGCAGGCCATGCGTGATCCAGTGATGCCCAGTGGCGGCCTTCATCCAGGCGAGTATAGTTTGCTCGTTTGTCTCCTTAAGTATCACCAGTAATGCGCTGAATACCGAGGTGATGCCTAGCGACAACCCGAAGGATGTAGTCAGCTTTCCCAGCCTGACTTCACCTTGCTGATTTAGACGAACGCCGCTCTGCTTGGCGGCGCCCGACCAGACGGTTCCAGTCATTTTGTGCCCCTCTTAGCTATTTGACCAGCAGGCCTAGCTTAGCCCACCTCATTACACACAACTCCTGGTGGCT
>NZ_JFJW01000225.1:0-1688 GCF_000611125.1 Cupriavidus sp. SK-4 | reverse complement strand
ACCGCGTGGGCCGAAAGTGCCGGTTCACGGGCTGTCATCCATTGCCAAAGCACGCCCGTCTGCGCGCCGGTTACGCGTATTTTGGCAAGCACCAGCCAGCACGCCGGCAAGCAGCGTCGCTGTCGCGAGAATTTCCATGCGATGGGCGGGATGCCAGACCATCGCCGCGAGGACACCGAGAATCACCACGATGACCGACCACGTCAACCACGGGTAGCCCCACATACGCAGCGGCAGCTCTGCCGCGCGTCGTTCCAGTACTGCGCGCATGCGCAGCTGCGATACTGCGATC
Source organism: Cupriavidus sp. SK-4 (assembly GCF_000611125.1). Lineage (NCBI taxonomy): Bacteria > Pseudomonadati > Pseudomonadota > Betaproteobacteria > Burkholderiales > Burkholderiaceae > Cupriavidus > Cupriavidus sp. SK-4. The sequence goes on along the minus strand of NZ_JFJW01000225.1, from coordinate 1,396 downwards.
ACGAGGTAGACCAGAAGCGCCACGGCGCCAGAGGTAGCCAGCAGGAACGCGAAGACGTGTTCTGGCATAAGGTAGTTCGCCAGCACGCACACGAAAGCGAATGCGGTGGACACCAGTACCGCGGCGCGCGGTGTGCCACACGCGGCAGTCCGGCTTAGGCCGCTCGGGGCATCGCCCCGCGTCGACAGCGAGAACAGCATGCGCGAGGCGGTGTAGAGCGCCGAGTTCAGGCAGCTCATTACCGCTGTCAGAACGATGACGTCGACGATCGCCTTGGCGTGCGGCACGCCGAGGATCTCCAGCGCGCGCTGGTACGCCCCATGGGTGACGAGCAGCGGGTCATTCCACGGCACCAGTGCAACAACAATGAAGATCGAGCCCAGGTAGAACAGCGAAATGCGCCACACCACCGAGCGCGTCGCGCGCACGATTTGCCGGGCCGGGTGTTCCGCTTCGGCCGCCGCAATGGTGACGATCTCCGCCCCCATGAATGCGAACATCGTTGTCAGGACGACAGCGATGACAGCATGTGCGCCATTCGGCATGAACCCGCCATAGTCAACCAGCCGCGCCACGCCCGATACCTGAGCCCCCGGAAGCAAACCCAGCACCGCCAGACCGCCTACGGCAATGAACGCCACGATGGCGACCACCTTGATGAGCGCGAACCAGAACTCGAACTCACCATAGTTCCTGACCGAGAACAGATTGGTGCCGGTCAGCGCGAGCGTGATCGCCAGCGCAAACGTCCACTGGGGTATGGCGGGCAACCAGGCGCTCAGAATGGCCGCCGCCGCAGTCGCTTCAATCGGGATCACGAGGACCCAGAACCACCAGTACAGCCAGCCAATCGTGAAACCGGCCCAATGTCCGATGGCGCCGTCCGCGTAGGTCGAAAACGATCCGGTATCCGGCTGTGCCACAGCCATCTCGCCCAGCATGCGCATGACCAGCACCACCAGCAGCCCAGACATGGCATAGGCCAGCAGCGCGGCCGGGCCGGCCTCGGCGATAGCTCGCCCGGAGCCTACAAACAGTCCGGCGCCGATGACGCCTGCAATCGAAACCATCGTGACGTGACGCGCCTTGAGTCCATGGCTCAGCCCTTTCCCTGACGGGTTCATGTCTCTCTCCTCGGTGAAGCGCGACCTACATGAGCCGCTACGCTGGTGCTCCTATGACATGGAAATTGACCGCAGCTGGCGTTCCAGCATGCCGCGGTCGTCTGACCCCAAATGCGGCATGCCGCATCGCATTGACGCGAACCACGGGGTTCTGCAGATTGCCCACTCGATCAATCGACGATCGAGCCACTGGACTGTGCCAGCCGGGCGTACTCGCCTAACGACCGCGTTGGCCGGAAGTACCGGTCACGAAGAATCGGCCTCTTGAGCGG
>NZ_JFJW01000224.1:0-1679 GCF_000611125.1 Cupriavidus sp. SK-4 | reverse complement strand
GCAGCGCACCGACGACGGCTTCATCCGGATGCAGCCTGACTTCGCCGTCGGCCTCACCCCACACCAGTCCGGTGGGCAGGCCGCGGCGCAACTCGCCGCGGGCAGCCTTGTTGCGGATGCCGCCGTCCAGACGCGCGCGTAGGATGTGCAGTTCGGCTTCGCTCATGGTGCCCTTCAGGCCGAGCAACAGGCGGTCGTTGAACAGCGCCGGGTTATACACGCCGTCAGCATCGCCGATGAGCGTATCGGTCATGCTGCACAGGTCCAGCAGGCGGTACCAGTCGGAATTATTGCGCGCCAGGCGGGAGACCTCCAGTCCGAGAATAATGCCGACGTGCCCGAGCGCGACTTCGGCGGTCATGCGGGCGAACCCGCCACGGTGCGCGGCGCTGGCGCCCGAGAGGCCCAGATCCTCGTCGACCACGCTGACCTGCTGCGCGGGCCAACCGAGGGCGGTGGCTCGTTGCGCGAGCGCGTACTGGCGCTGCGTCGATTCGCGATTGTGCTCGACTTGGCTGGCGCTGGACTGACGGATGTAGACGAAGGCGGTGCGCTGCAAATGGCTGGGGCCGATCTTGTTGGAGGTGTCAATCATCATTGTTCTCCCGGGGCAGCGGGTTGTTGTAGCTCACGAGCTTCGCAATCGCCTGGGCGAGGCCGTTGATTACCGCCTCGCGTGTCGTTGGATCGAGTTGTTCCCACAGGCTGTCGTCGCCGGATGGCAGATCCGCAAGGGGTAGGTTCAGTTGCATCGTTGCTCTCCTGTTCCGTCTGGCGCAGCAAAGCGTCAATGATGAGGCGAGCGTGGAGCAGGTCGGCAAGCGAGCCCAGCGCATCGGATGTTGGGACGTTGGTACCTGTGGAAACGCTGCCGGAGGCGGCAGCGAAATCGGTCCAGTCGGCGGGAATCAGCCCACGTGATTGGTCGGGAAGCGTCAGCAGAAGGTGCAATCGGCCGGCCCGTTGCCGTCGGCTGATGACCTGGAGGCGCCGGCCCTCGAACGGGTGGCCGGATCGTGTGATGACAACAGATTCAGGAACGTGGTGGAGAGGGGTAGTCTGTGGTGGTTTCCTTCGACCGGGTCAACCACGACATCCTGATGTCGCGGGTGGCACGGCAAGTGAAGGATGCCCGGGTGCTCAAGCTGATCCGGCGGTATCTGGAAGCGGGGCTGATGCGTGGTGGGGTGGTCGAGGCAAGGGGGCAAGGCACGCCGCAGGGCGGGCCGCTGTCGCCGCTGCTGTCGAACATTCTGCTGACGGACTGGGACCGTGAACTGGAGAAGCGGGGTCTGGCGTTCTGCCGTTACGCGGACGACTGCAATATTTACGTCCGAAGCAAGGTGGCAGGGCAACAGCTATTGGCGCGCATGACAGCGTTCCTCGCGGAACGGCTGAAACTGCAAGTCAACGAGGGCAAGAGCACGTGCGGGCGCCCGTGGGCGCGCAAGTTCCTAGGCTACAGCGTGACGGCACATCGTCAGGCCAAGCTGCGTATTGCACCGGAAAGTCTGCAAAGGCTGACTGGGCGAATCAAGGAGCTGATGCGCAAGGGACGCGGGAGGAGCCTGACTCACACAATAGCGGCGCTGAATCCGGTGCTGCGCGGGTGGATCGGGTACTTCCAGTACACGGAAGCGAAAGGCGTGCTGGAGACGCTGGACGGGTGGCTGAGGCGG
>NZ_JFJW01000223.1:0-1675 GCF_000611125.1 Cupriavidus sp. SK-4 | reverse complement strand
TGTTAGCCGTTTTTTCTAATGTCGTAGTTGGGATGAATTCAAATGTCGTACCTCGGTCCGGCTCATGCCAAGCTGGCGGCCTTGCCGCCAAGCCAGGAGCATGATCATGGGCCGCCCCAACACGATCACCATGAGCATGCGCGAACTGGACCGCTGCAAGGTCATCCAGGCCGTAGTCGAAGACGGCTTGATGGTCTGGCGCGCAGCCGAGAAGCTTGGCATTTCCACGCGCCAGGTTGAGCGTCTGGCGCAGCGGTACCGGCAGGACGGTCCTCGAGGCCTCGTTTCCCGTAAATGGGGACAGCCCGGTCATCACCAGTTGCCTCAGGGGCTGGAATCCCGCGTGCGCGGCCTGATCCGCGACAGCTATGCCGACTTCGGCCCGACGCTGGCCGCCGAGAAGCTGCGCGAGCGCCATGGCATCGAGATCTCGCCGGCATGCGTGCGCCGGATCATGATCGACACCGGTTTCTGGGTGCCCAGGAAGCTGCGCCCGCCCAAGGTGCACCAGCCGAGGAGCCGCCGGGCGTGCCTGGGCGAGCTGGTCCAGATCGACGGCAGCGACCACGCCTGGTTCGAGGACCGGGCGCCGGCGTGCACGCTGCTGGTGTACGTCGACGACGCGACCAGCAAGCTGATGCAGCTGCGGTTCGTGCCGACCGAATCGACGTCGGCGTATTTCACCGCCACGCGCGCCTACATCGAGCGCCACGGCAAGCCGATGGCGTTCTACAGCGACAAGGCCGGCATTTTCCGGGTCAATGTCCGGGACAACGCCGAGGGCCGCGGCTACACCCAGTTCGGGCGTGCGCTGTTCGAGCTCAACATCGACATCCTGTGCGCCAATTCGAGCCCGGCCAAGGGCCGCGTGGAGCGGATGAACGGCACGCTGCAGGACCGGCTGGTCAAGGAACTGCGGCTGCGCGGGATCAGCGCGATGGCCGCGGCCAATGCCTTTGCGCCGCATTTCATTGCCGACTTCAACGCGCGCTTTGCCAAGGTGCCCAAGCGCGACTTCGATGCGCACCGGCCGCTGCGCGGCGACGAGGATCTGGAACGGATCTTCAGCTGGCGCGAATGGCGCAAGGTGTCCCAGAGCCTCACGCTGCAGTACGACAAGGTGCTGTACCTGCTCGAGGACCGCCCCGAGCACCGGCGCCTGATCCATCGCTATCTCGAGGTGGCCGAGTACCCGGACGGCAGGATCGAGTTGTGGGCCGATGGCGCTTCCCTGCCCTACACCACCTATGACCGGCTCGGCGCGATCGACCAGGGCGCGATCGTCGACAACAAGCGGCTGGGGCACGTGCTGGCCATCACGGCGCAGGTGCAGGCGCAGCGCGACAGTCGCCAGCAGGCGGGGCCGTCGCGCACGCTGGCCGGCGAGCCGCCGCGCCCGGCCCAGCCGTCAGCCAGCACCAAGCGCCAACGTCAGATCAACCGACTCGATCTGGAGCGCGCGCTCGCGGCAGCACCGCTGCAGCTGCGGAACGCGGACATTTTAACTTTGCCCACCGCGAATCCACCGCCCCACCCTGGGCCAGACTCGGTTGTGTCAGGCCAGCACCACCGCCCTACGGCTAACCCCAAAAAGCATCAAAACCCGCACAAAAAGCACGCCCGCACCGACATTTGAATTTGGCGGAAGGGACGACCTTTCAAAACCGGCTGGACA
>NZ_JFJW01000222.1:0-1658 GCF_000611125.1 Cupriavidus sp. SK-4 | reverse complement strand
CGGCGCGCGTCAAGGTAGTTGTCGCCTCGGTCATGCAGCCAACTGTTGAGTATTCACGTCAGGCAAATGCGTCTTTATGACGGACTCACGTTCCGGGTTGAGCGTGACTGCGCCAATGGGCGACCAGTTGCGCGTATTGCCGGACCAACGCGCCGGGTTGAGTTCGCGAGCCTCGGTGTAAAGAGCATGCCTGGCAGCCAGAATCGCCTGATCCTCACCGGCATGGCGCTGGGCCGGACTGACGTAGCGGATACCGCTGTGACGATGATCGACGTTGTACCACTGGACGAAGCCGGCTGCCCAGGCGCGCGCCTCGTCGAGGTCGGCGAAGCCTCGGGTGGGAAACTCGGGCCGGTACTTGGCGGTGCGAAACAGCGACTCGGCATAGGCATTGTCATCGCTGACCCGTGGGCGCGAGTACGAGGGTTTGACGCCCAGCCAGTTGAGCATGGCCAGTACCGTCGTGGCTTTCAAGGTCGAGCCGTTGTCGCCGTGCAGAACCGGCTTGGCGCTCAAGGCGGCAATCCCTTCGGCCAGCGCCGTGCGGCGCACCAGATGGGCGGCATGGTCGGCATGGTCGCTATCATGCACCTCCCAGCCGACGATCTTGCGGCTGTACAAGTCGAGAATCAGGTAAAGGTGGAACCAGCGCCCCGTGACTTGTGCCGGCAGGTAGGTCATGTCCCAGCACCAAACCTGGCGCACGGCGGTAGCGATGTGCGTGGTCGGCGGCCGGACCGCCTTGGGTGTCTTGGCGCGCCCACGGTGAGCGGATTGCCCATGCGCGCGCAGGATGCGGCTGAAGGTGGATTCGCTGGCCAGATAGACCCCTTCATCGGCCAGCATGGGCACGATGCGCGCCGGCGGCACGGCGGCAAAGCGCGGCGCATTGGCGAGGGCCAGCACCTGGGCGCGCTCGGCCTCAGAGAGGGCATGGGGCGGGACAGGGCGCACTGCCTGCGGCCTACGATCACCGCCGACAAGGCCTTCGCCAGCTTGCCAGCGTTGCAGCGTGCGCAAGTTGATGCCGGCCATCTCGCAGGCGGGCTTCAAGCGCGCGCCTGCCGCCTGCGCAACATGGATATCTCGGGCCAGTGCCTGGCGATCTTCGAGGCCGATCATTCGCCCTCTCCCTTGTTGAAGATCGCCGCGACTTTTTTTGACAGGACCAGTAGGGCTGCCGTTTCGGCCAGCGCCCGGTCTTTGCGCAGCAGTTCGCGTTCGAGCTCCTTGATCCGCTTCTTGTCTTGCCGGGTGGCTTGCGGACTGGCGCGGGCCTCCTCGGGCTCGGCCAAGGCCGCGGTGGCGCTGGCACACCACTGATCGAGTTCGGCCGGATATACGCCGTGCTCACGACACCAGGCGCTCTTGCCGGCCTCGTCCATCGCCGCCGTAGTGATCACCGCTTCGAGTCGAGCGCGCGCAGTCCAGGCCCGCCCTCGGGCGGGCCTGGACTGCGCATCCTCACGCCATCGTTCCAATGTCTGCACCGAAACCCCAATCTCTTGTGATACCACGCCCACTTGGGCGCTCTCCGGCGGCAACAACCGCGCCACCGCTCTGTTCCTGAATGCTTCTCCGTACCGAGCCATCTCTCATCCTTGTCGCCCCCAGGTTCAACATCATAGAGAGGCGACAACTATTCTGACGCGGGGGGG
>NZ_JFJW01000220.1:0-1564 GCF_000611125.1 Cupriavidus sp. SK-4 | reverse complement strand
TTTCTGTCTTGTCGTGACTGCTTATCGGTTGCCGAGATCGCCATGCAGGTCGGAGTCGGCATCGCCGAAGCGATCGCCGAAGTCGAACATGTCGTCATGCTGGACCCCGTCGTAGTACTGGATCTCCCACCAGTTGTAGTCCTGGTCCTCGATGTAGAACGAGTACACCCCGTGCCGCGTCTCCGAATCCAGGATCTGGCGGATCCTGTAATGCTCCTTGAGCTCCACCACCTTCTGCCGCGCCGCATCCACTTCCTCCCGGCTGTCCACGTCCAGGCCCCAGTGGTGCTGCGAACTCTGCGGCTTCACCGTCTCGCCCACCTCCACGCACACGATGTGGAACTTCATCCCGCAACGCACCGCCATCGACGACTTCGAATGGCGCACGCACTCCAGTCCCAGCACCTCCTCGAAGAACCTGCGCGTCTCCTTCAGGTTCCTCGACTCCAGCGTGCCGTGCGACATGAACGACGGCCGCACAATCGCCGTCGCATTCTTGGTCGGCACCGTCGCATTCGGTATCCTCATCGTCTTGCTCCTCGTTTCTCCGTTCATTGATTCGATGCTCACGCCGCCGACCCCGCCAGCTCCGCCTGTGTCAGGAACGAGTCGGCAAAGAACTCGCTCTCGCGCAACCCGCACCGCGCCACGAAGTCCTCGCGCGCCGCCTCCACCATCACCGGCGCCCCGCACGCATACACCTGGTGCCCGGACAGGTCCGGCAGATCCTCCATCACCGCCCGGTGCACATAGCCCGTGCGGCCTGACCAGCCATCCTCCGGCTGCGCCTCCGACAGCACCGGCACATAGCGGAACCACGGACACGCCGACTCCCAGCTGCGCACCAGCTCGTCCAGGTACAGGTCCTGGCGCCGCCGTCCGCCCCAGTACAGCGTCATCGGCCGCTCCAGCTTGCGCTCGATCATGTAGCCGATGATGGCCTTGATCGGCGCAAAGCCCGTCCCGCTCGCCACGAACACGATCGGCGCGCTGCTCTCCTCGCGCAGGGAGAAGGTCCCCAGCGGCGCCTCGAAGTGCAGGATCTGCCCGGGCTCGATCTCCCCGCCGAACAACCGGTCCGTGAACACCCCGCCCGGCGTATGCCGGATGTGCAGCTCCAGCGAGATCTGCCCCGCCGCCGACGGCGGCGTCGCGATCGAATAGCTGCGCCGCTCGCCACCCGGCAGCAGGAAGTCCAGGTACTGCCCCGGCGCGTAGCGCAGGTTCTCGTTGATCGGCAGGCGCAGGTCCAGCACCACCACGTCCGGCGCCGCACGCCGGATCTGCCGCACCCGGCACGGCGTCTTGCGCGGCTTCACCTGCTTGAGCGACAGCTCCTTCACCTCGATCACCAGATCGCTCAGCGGCTTGGCCTGGCACAGCAAGGCCAGCCCTTCGGCGCGCTGCGCCTCGGTCAGGTACGCCGCATGGGCCCGGCCGTGATCCACCTGCCCCTCAAGAATCCGCCCGCGGCACGTGCGGCAGCCGCCGGCACGGCAGCTGTAGGGCATGATCCAGCCGGCGTTCAGCCCCGCCGTCAGCACGGTCGTCCCCGCCGGCACCG
>NZ_JFJW01000219.1:0-1489 GCF_000611125.1 Cupriavidus sp. SK-4 | reverse complement strand
GCCCTGCAAAGCCGGCGCTGCGGACGGCGTGCCGCCAAAGCGCCGCAATACCTCGTCCGAGACGGGGGCGAGAGTGCCTTCGCTGGTCTGCACCGTCTCGGCGAGAAACATTTCAGAAGGCGGCAGGAGCTGGAAATACAATGCCCGGCACAGCGCATAGGCTTCGGTGCCGGCCCATGAGGGAGGCAGCAGCTGCAGCGGCAACTTGGGATCCTGCAAGACGATGCGGCGATAGGCCAGCACCAGCAGGGTGCGCACCTGGAAGGCGGTTTCCGGCGGAATCTCCCCCTCCGACAGCGCCGCCTGCACCGGTCCGAACAGCGCGATGAAGTCCCGGTACCCGGCCTCCACCGCGTCCAGGCTCCAGGCTTTGCGGATGGTGGCCTGCATCGACGCCGGCGCCATCTGGCTTGCCGGCGTCGCGCTCAGTATCTGCACCTTGCCCTCGATCTTCAGCTCACGCACCAGATGCTGGCAGGCGCCGGGGTCGTTGCCCGGCGCCGCGTAAAGATTGGGCGCGAACGGCCCGAAGCCGAGCCATTGCAGCCGCAGCTTGAGATCGGCCACGACCCGCTTGTCGAAGTTGTCGGGCTCGAACAGCACGATCTGCCAGCTGCCGTCCCAGACGGACCTGGGCTCACCATAGACGCGTTCGAAGTAGTCCCGAGAATTCTCGAAGGTTTCCTTGCTGAGCGAGTAGTAGCTGTATTTGCCACTGCGCACCGCATCGAGCCAGCCGTCGTACACCAGCCTGAGCGCGGCGGTGCGCACGTGGGACGCTTCCAGCCCGAACGCGCTCACCAGTTGCACGATGCTGCTCAGCCATACCGACCCGCGCCCGGGCGAGAGCATGTCGCCGAACACGGTGCTGATGATCGCCTTCGGCGAGAAAGGAACCTGCCCGGCCAGCCCTGCGCTCAGCTCTTCCCAGCTGACTTGCCGGGCCTTGGTCGTTGCCGCCTTCGCCATCACGAATTCTCCTTGGATGGGCCAATTATATCGGTCGGCGCGCCGGCGCCAGGCGTGTCACTGGCGTTGGCCGCCGCGGCCAGAGCCAGCTGCAGCTGGCCGCGCAGCGCGCCGAAGCGTTCGACCGCGTCCTCGAACGCGTCGCGCGCGCTGGCATAGCGTTCGATGATGTCCGGGTGCGGTCCCAGGGCAACGATGTCGGCATGGATCGCGTCGCATTGGTTGAGCAGGCTGTCGAGCTGGATGCGGTCGCGCATGTACTGCCTGGCGAGTTGAGCGGCAGCGGCGTCGAGCGTTGCGTAGGTGGGCACGAGCCGGCCGGGTGCGCAAGGGAAGTCCGCCTGCAGGCGGCCCCATTCGGCGTCGAAGTCGAGTGGCACCTGCGTTTGCGCATCGGCGCGGTAGCCGAAACGCGCCAGCTGTTGCCGGCGTCCGTGTTCGTTCCAGGCGGGGTGGTTCATACCGTCTCCATGTAATACAAAGATGTTGTTTTAAAAAACATTCTTTGTATTATACTGGC
>NZ_JFJW01000218.1:0-1478 GCF_000611125.1 Cupriavidus sp. SK-4 | reverse complement strand
ACTGATATGTATTGACCGTGTCAAGTGCTCATTGCTGGTGTTCATTTGTTGAATGGAAGATCCAGTGTGTTTGGGTCAGGCCCGGCGGTTCTTCGACGGTTGATCATTCTGATATGCGCGGGTTGGGTACCGCATGACAAACGATTCGTCGAGGAGCTGCCTCCGTCTAGTGTCGAGGGTTGTGCTGTTTCCAGTTGCCTCCTAGTCCACGCGAGGGTTCTCCACCGCTGCCGGGCCTGGCCCAAACACACTGGGGCTTTGCGAGTCGGGGCTACGTAGTAGAGAACCTTGCCTGCTGCCCGATCGCCCAGATAAAACCCGTCAGTTCCCGGGTAATAGCGGTGCAAACCTGTACCGGTAATTTGCCTCGCGCCGTCAGATGACGAAAGCGCTGACACAACCGTTTCTGAGCACTCCATGCCACCTCTTGTATTTGTGCTGTGGTGCGTTCCGCGCGACGCTGTAGGATCGCAGACTTGCGTGCCGGATGTCGATAGGTCCAAGCCGCTTCGATCAGCACCCGCCGCACATGGCTGTTGCCAGTCTTGGTGATGCCGCCTCGTCGTTCACGCTTGCCGCTGGAATGCTCGCTTGGCACCAGCCCCAGATACGCCATCAGTTGCGGCGCGTCGTCGAAGCGTCGCAGGTCGCCAAGCTCGGCCACTACGGTCACGGCAGCAATCAAGCTAATGCCGCGCAGGGCCATCAAAGCCTCCATGACAGGCCAGACGGGGCTGTCTTGCACCGCGCGTTCGATCTCTTGCTCCAGGCTTGCCACATGTTGGTTGCAAGCCCGAATGGTGTCGATGTATTCGTGCAGCACGATCTGCTGCACCGGGTGGGCGAACGTCACGCCCTCCAGCCAGCGCCAATGCGCCTGGGTCCAGCGAGACTTGCCGGTGTAGCGATGGCCATGCCGCGACAGGAACGAGAGCAATCTTTGCTTTGCCTGCCGCTGCAGGTGCTTCATGTCCTCGCGCGCACGGGTGAGGTCACGCAACGCTTCTTGCGCTTCGCCGGGTATCCAGACCGCAGTGAGCTCGCCCGCCCGATGCAGGCGGGCCAGGGTCAGGCTGTCGCGACGGTCTGTCTTGACGCGTTCGCCGGGCTTTCTCGGAATCAGCGAGGGCGCCACTACCTGGCAGTCTTGCTTCAGGCCCTGCAGTTGCCGATAGAGCACATATCCGCCGGGCCCCGCTTCATAGCAAAACGACAACCGCGCTCCGTCTCGCTTGAGCTGGGTGACCAGCTTCTTGACGACCTCCGGAGTATTCACAAACTCGCCCATGTACCGGACTTCACCGCCGGCTTGCGCCACCGCTACGGCAATCGTTTCCTGATGGACGTCCATGCCCACGTACTTGCTAAACTTGTCCATGACCTGCCCCCTCAATTGTGGCTCTGGGCCGTTGGTTTAACCCCACCTCAAGCCTAATCCACGTCGCTTGAGGTGCGGCAGGTCAATACATCTTGTCTAG
>NZ_JFJW01000217.1:0-1457 GCF_000611125.1 Cupriavidus sp. SK-4 | reverse complement strand
GAAATCGAGTAGGGTGAGGGGTCACCCCCTCAGCCCTCTCACATACATGGACGCCCCCGTTTTGTCAGGCCTTCATTGGCGATGGGGTCGATGATTGAGATTGCGGCCATACATCCGGACTGTTGAGAAGGCGACTATGGCGCCTTTGTCCCTGATGGAATCTGCTGATCGGGCTCTAATCACCACCTCGCGCTCGAAGCGCCTGTGACAGGGCAGAGTATTCCGATCCCGGTCCAACCTATCTTGCCATCACGTCGTGACTGCCCGAGCAACCTCCTGGGGGGAACGTTCTTTTACTAGACCGATCGGATTACGCGACCTCCTCTAAGACGATGCGTAATCCGATCGGAACGTACGGTCTTGTGTGAGCAGTGCCCAGGCGATTCGCGCATTCCTGTTGGCCACTGCCACCACGGCGATGTTCTTGTGGCGTCTTACCAACAGCCGACGGAGCCAGCCAGAGAACGCGTCGTTTTTGTTTGTGGCGTAACGAACGACGGCTCGTGCTCCGTGGACCATTAGCGTGCGCAAGTACGTGTCACCGCGCTTGGTAATGCCGAGCAGCAGCGGCTTACCTCCGCTCGAATGCTGCCTCGGCACCAAGCCTAGCCACGCAGCCAATTGCCGAGCGTTGCTGAAGCACTTGCCATCCCCGATCGAAGCAACAAGCGCACTGGCCGTGATCGGGCCGATCCCGGGAATCTCTGCCAGCCTCCGGCTGGCGTCATTGGCGCGATGCCAAGCTTTGATCTGGGTCTCGAGTTCTTCTACCTGTCGATCGAGTTCCTTTAGATGATCGATCAAGCGCTGGACCAACAAGCGGAACGAGCCCGGCAGTTCGTTGCTGGCATCTTCGATGAGCGCCGGCACGTGCTGGGCGATGTTTGTGATCCCCCGCGGGATTACGAGACCGAATTCCCCGAGCAGCCCGCGGATCTGGTTGGCCTGCGCAGTACGAGCGCGAACGAACCCTTGACGGGCACGATGTAGTGCAAGAACCGCCTGTTGGTCGATGTTTTTGACGGGCACAAATCGCATGTTCGGCCGTGCCACCGCCTCACAAATAGCCTCCGCATCGGCAACGTCGTTCTTGTTCGTCTTCACATAGGGCTTGACGAATTGAGGTGCCATGAGCCGTACCGTATGTCCGAACCCCTGCAGCTTGCGTGCCCAGAAGTGGGCGCTGGCGCAGGCTTCCATGCCGATCACGCAGGGCGGAAGTTTTGCAAAGAATGTGGGCATCTGGTGACGTCTTAGTTGCTTCGTCAATACTGGCTTGCCATGCTCGTTCACACCGTGGACCTGGAAGATGTTCTTGGCCAAGTCAATGCCGACTGTAGTAACGTTCATGATGACGCCTCCTTCGATGATGGTTGAGCTTCGAAGCACTTACCACTTTGGCACATCGATGCCGTTTCGGACGGGGGCGTCCATACCATTACCACCGTACGTGCGGT
>NZ_JFJW01000216.1:0-1454 GCF_000611125.1 Cupriavidus sp. SK-4 | reverse complement strand
GAGGAAGTCGGCAACGGCGCTGCCGGCCTGCTTGGCGCTGGCATCGTTCCGGCGCGTCAACGGCGGCCACTGGCGCAGCAGGCGGTCCAGCATGCGGCCGCGCAGCCGGGCACTGTTGACCAGCGCGCGCGGATGCGCCGCCAGCGCGATCGCGTTCCAGTTGGCCCTGGCCAGCCGGTATGCCACCAGTTGCTGGCCGAAGGGCTGGATCAGCACTGCCCACAAGGCGGCGAAGACCAGCGCCGCCAGGCTCGCCAGGCTGCTGTTGAAGATGCTGGCGAAACTGGAGGCAGTCAGGTTCTGCGGGCCCGGGAACGACGCCGTGGTAACCACCAGCAACACCCCGAACAGCGCGAAGCGCGGCTGCGTGGTCATCGCGCCGATGACCAGGTAAGGCCCGAACAGCAAGGCGGCAAGCGAGCCGAAGTCATGGGCCAGTTGCAGCACTACGAACTGGTAGTACCAGGACAGCAGCGCGCAGGCGACGCTCCAGGCAATCACACGGCCGGCCACCAGCCGCGGCTCGGGCGTGGAAGCGATGAAGCAGCTGGCCAGCGCGGCCAGGCCGACCGGGACGGCCCCGTCCATCCAGCCCGACGCCATCCACAGCACGCCCGCGACCAAGGTTGCCGATCCCGCGGTGGCGGCGCGGATCAACAGCTGCGCGTGATCATGGTGCCGGGCCTGTCCGGCGGGTTCCACGCGATACCGCAGTACGGTGGGTTCGCTGCCGCCCTGGCGCAAGCTGGCCTGCAGCAGGCGGCAGTCTTGCCAGAGGTCGGCCAGTTCATCGAGGTAGGTGCCAGTGGCCGCGGCCAGCCTGGCATGCCAGTCCGCGGGTGCGGCCGGCGGGGCGCCTGCCGGGTACCAGGAAGGCGGGGGCCATCGACGTGAGATGTTCACCTCTGTATAATTTCACTTTCGTGAAAGTTATGGAAAGTTATTCCACATCTATGCCGAGGCCGCTTCCTGATCCAACTCCGCCATCACGCGCGACAATCCGAAGCATTGACCAGCTTGGTGACCGGATACGGGCAACGCGGGCAGGGGTAGGCATGCCCATTGACCAGGCTGCCAATTATTGCGGGGTTTCCGTCGGCATGTTGTCCAAGCTGGAGAACGGCAAGGGCGTCAATCTGGAGCACGCGCTGCGCGTGATGGAAGGACTGGGTTTGACGATGCTCGTCGTGCCCAAGACACATGCATCGTTGCTCGAACAGGCGGCGGCCCATGCGGCCAAGATGGACAAGAATGCAGCGAGGGAACTGCAAGTCCAGCTTGAAGGGTAGGCTGCAACAGTATGCGTACCCTCCGCGGAGGTGGCGGCCGTTGATTCGCTATTGGCCTGGCTGTTGGGTCGTGTCAGTGGCCTGTGCTTTGGCCAACCAGGCGAAACAGGCATCGAAGATGACCAGCGCGTCATGCGGAGGTGTCAGGAATTCTGTGTGCTGAGG
>NZ_JFJW01000215.1:0-1383 GCF_000611125.1 Cupriavidus sp. SK-4 | reverse complement strand
TACAACTAAATCCAATTAGTGTGAACACGCCATAAGTGTGGACGATGCAAATTGGCCGATATGCGCCAGTCCACGCGGCAGACCAACCAGCTCTGTACCAGCTCCCAAAAAATAACCGCAGCCGAAGCTGCGGTTATTCCATCCCACCGGAGCAACACCCCCCGGCTGCATCAGCGCCACCACTCACTCCACCGGACAAATCTCCCCCGCCGTCCGATCAAGTTTCGCCTTAATCATCTCCACCAGGCACCGGATGCCAAAACAAGCATCCGAACATTCGCTTTCCACTTCCAACAGCGCCAGCACCCTGTCCAGTCCAGCACTGATGCAATCCATCGATTCCCGAAATTCTTCCGGAATAGCGGCCAACACGGTTTGTTGTTTCGACGCGGTTTGTTCCTGCATTGCGAGCTCCTATCAAAGTTGGAAGACCCGCCTGATGGGTACAAATGAAGGGTGGCGGGCCAGACAGCGGGGGTACCAAACCGGTCGTCAACGGAGTAATCCGGCCAGCCTTGCGGCTGCCCCGCCCGGCCCGCCATAAACTGAGGAGACGTGGACGCGCGAACTTGGCCGCATGACACGGCCGTCCGTAACACGATCCGGGTTGGTACGCCCGATCACCGTTGTTTCGGTGATGGCTCTAGTGTTCCCATCTCTGTCGTCTGTGGCGATCAGACGATTCGCGATCTTCCGGCGCTTCGCTGTGAGGCAGTTGCCTAGCGAATCCTGTCGAACCCACCAGCAGCCCAGCGCTCGGCGCTGTCTCGCGTCAGCCGAAAGTCGGGCCGCACCTTCACCGTCGCCAGCACATCGCCGAAGGGATCTTCAGCCGTGAGCGTGCCAAAGGGCTCGAATTCATCCGGCGTAATGGCGAGCTTCACAATCACAGTGCCGGACTCAGACTCGATACTGACCTGCTTGTTGAGCTGCGCATGCAGTTGCTGCTCATGCCGCCGGATCACCTCTGAAGCAGTCTTGACCAGCGTCTGGTGCGCAGTGGCATCCAGCGGCTTGGGATCGACCTTGTTCCGCCCCATGGTCCAGGGACCAACCAGCGCGGGCTCGGCGCTGCCGTCGCGGATCATTTCGACTGCCCAGCCGTCGCCGTCCTCGTTCTTGATGACGCGGGCGGTCCAGCCCTTGTCGCGCCAGAGGCGGGGCTCGTGGATGGCGGTGGATTCGTGCTCGGGCAGGGCGTCGTCGGTGTGGTGCATCAATCTCGTGGTACGGGTCGGGGAACCCGCGAGGATACTATAGGGGCCGGGGGAGAGGGCTGGCGGTGGCATACCGACACGCGTCACTTCGTCGATGCTCCGGCCCTCACCCCAGCCCTCTCCCGCACTGAACTGACCCCGTAAAGTTGGAGAGTCAAAGCTAGGT
>NZ_JFJW01000214.1:0-1272 GCF_000611125.1 Cupriavidus sp. SK-4 | reverse complement strand
GTGGGTTATGCGGCATGCGGGTTGATCGCGGAGAAGTCGAGCTTTCCGGCGATCAGGAAGATCACGGTGCGCATGGTTTTGAAGCTCACATAACCGCGGGCCTTGCGCTTGGCGGCTTGGAACAGGCCGTTGAGCGCCTCCAGGAAGCCATTGGTCTGGCGCGTCTGGGTCCATGCAACGATGCCGTCGAAATGCTTGCGGATCATGCGCGCGACCTCCTTCATTGGCTCGACCTTGGATCGCATGACGTTCGTGCACCACTGCTCGAGCATTGCGCAAACAACGTTGATCTGCTTGCGCTTAAGGATGTCGCGCAACTGCTCGCGATACAGCCAGGCACGGGCAGTGCGTTTGGTCGTAACGTTGGCGATCAACGCGTCGAGATCGGCACGCTGTGCGGCTGGCAAGCCGTCGCGATCCTTGAGCAGCGTCCAGCGCAGGCCTTTGAGGCTTGGATCGGTCTTCTGTTCGATACGCCGGGTCTTGTCCACGGCTGCCGAAGCGTGAGCCACGACATGGAACTTGTCGAAGGTGATGCGCGCGTTGGGCAAATGCTCGCCGACGCCCTTGATGAACGCCGGCGACATGTCGATACTGACCACCCCGATCTGCTCAGGCGCAGCGTTGTGCTCGCGCAGATGTTCAGCGAACTTGCCAACTGTGGCAGCATCCTTGCCTTCGGTCACAAACACGACCTTACGCGCGTCGGCATCAGCGACAAGCGTCAGGTAGTTGTGACCGCGCCTGTAGGACGTTTCGTCAACGGCAGCAGCAGTCATGCCGGCCAGATCGAGTTCGGCCACCACGAGGTCGACATAGCGCTCGCAGATAGCGTACACGCGATGCCACGACTCACCCACCGTTCTGGCTACAGCAGAAAACGGCATCTGTTGCGCAAGCGCCACCACCATGGCTTCAAACAGCAACGTGAAGCCAGAGAGCTTGCCAGCCCAGTCCGGCTCGACCAACGCCACGCGGCCGTCGGGAAGCTTCACGCGGGGCGTGCGGACTTCCAGATAGCAGTCGTGCTCGAAGAAGTTCAGGTGCCGATAGCGTTTAGTCACCGTGTCGTGAACCGGGTGTCCACCGGCGACCTCCGGGTGGGAAAAGCGGCTGCCGGCGACAAAGTCAATCTGGATCGTCAACGTCTTGGTTTGCGCGTTGAAGTCGACTTCCCGGACGAACCACGGATCGCTTACGCCAAGGGCTGCTTCAAACAGTTTGCTATGCATCGCTCGTGTTGCTCTTTACCTGAAACCCGCCACGATACCA
>NZ_JFJW01000213.1:0-1232 GCF_000611125.1 Cupriavidus sp. SK-4 | reverse complement strand
TCGACGCCGTCTGCTCCAGCGCCGCCGCCTGCTGCTCGGTGCGTTGCGACAGGTCGTTGTTGCCCGCGGCGATTTCACGCGAGGCGCTGCCGATGGATTCGGCCGACACCTTGAAATCGCGCACCATGCGCGACAGCTGCTGCTGCATCTGCTGCATCGCATAGACCAGGCTGCTCTTGTCGCCTGCGCGCGTGGTCACCGGCGAGGAGAAGTCGCCTTCGGCAATGCGCGCGGCAATCGCGGCCGCATAGGCCGGCTCGCCGCCCAGCTGGCGCGACAGCGCCCGCGCCAGCAGCACGCCCAGCAGCACCGACAACGCCACGCCGCCCAGCACCAGGCCCAGCATCCACAGGCGCGTCGCGTCGTAGACGCTGCGCGCTTCTTCCATATTGTTGCGGGCGCGGTCGTCGCGGCGCTTGACCATCTGGAACATCACCGCTTCCAGCGCGTGGCTGTCCTTGAGCAGGTCGGCGCTCTCGGAGAACACCTGGCTTTCAAACTGCGAGGTATCCAGCGGCTGCTTGCTGACCAGTTCGACGTACTTCTCCATGCGCGCGCGGAAGGCCGGCGACAGCTCCTGGTACTGCTTGACCAGTGCCTTGCCCTCGGCCTTCTCGAAAGCACCCGCGACCTGGCGGATGCGCTCGTCCATCGCGCCGAGCGACTTCACGATCTGCTCCTTCTCGGCCGCCCGCTCGCCCATGGTCGATGCCGACAGCAGCCCGATCTGCGCGCGGCTGGCATAGACCAGGTTGATATTGGCGTCCTGCACTGCCTTCAGCGCCTGCAGGTCGCCGTTGTAGATCTTGCCGGTCCAGTCGGCCATGCGCCCCATGTTGACGACCCCCAGCAGCCCCATCACGGCGCCGATCACGGCAACGACCAGGAATCCGGCAACCAGCCTGGTCGTGACGCGCAATTGATTGAACCAATGCATAGCAACTCCCCCTTGTAACTGAAGCCTCGGGCGCGGCGTGCCGCACCCGTTTTGTACGCATGCAGGCCGGTGTTCCGCGCCTGCCTCGTCTTTGATTCGGACTGGCCTGGTTCCGTGGACTAGGCCTGTGCCAGTGACTGGGCCGCCTCGGCGCGCACATGGGCCGGCAGGCGCTGCGGACGCACCTCGGCCTGCATGCTGACGCGGAACGTGGCAATGGCGTCGCGCAGGCGCATGGCCTGCTCTTCGAGCGAGCCCGCGGCGGCGGCGGCTTCTTCCACCAGCGCCGCGTTCT
>NZ_JFJW01000212.1:0-1162 GCF_000611125.1 Cupriavidus sp. SK-4 | reverse complement strand
TAGCAGGCCGCTGAAATACCTCCAGCGGACGTCAGCGCGACGACTGGCCGGAGCGTTGATTTGAGGACCTCATCCGACCCCACATTCATGCGCGGCGCAGACACCTTTACCGAAAGCTTGTTCACCATGCGGAGGCTGGAGGATTTCGTGCCGAAGTCCCATCCGCTGCGCTCTATCCGGACAATGGCCAACCAGGCGCTGGTGAAGATGGACCGGTTGTTCGCACAGATGTACGAGGCCGATATCAAGGGTGGCCAGCCCAGCATCGCGCCGGAGAAGTTGCTGCGAGCCATGCTGCTGCAGGTGCTCTACAGCATTCGTTCCGAACGTCAGCTGATGGAGCAGACCCAGTACAACCTGCTGTTTCGCTGGTTCATCGGGCTGTCGATGGACGACACAGTTTGGGTGCCCACGGTCTTCACCAAGAACCGCGAACGGCTGATCAAGCATGATGCGGTGATCCAATTCTTCAACGAGGTGCTTGCCATCGCGCAGAAGAAGAACTGGCTGTCAGGTGAGCACTTCAGCGTGGACGGCACGCTGATTCAGGCATGGGCAGGTCACAAGAGCTTCGTGCGCAAGGATGGCGGCGACAAGGATGACAACGACGGCGGCAACTTCAAGGGGCGCAAGCGCAGCAACGAGACGCACGAGTCCAAGACCGATCCCGATGCCAAGCTCTACCGCAAGGGCAAGACAGCCAGCGAGCTGCGCTACATGGGTCATACCCTGAGCGACAACCGCCATGGCCTGGTGGTGAGCGCCATGGTGACCAATGCGGACGGACATGCCGAGCGCGAGGCCGCGAAGGTCATGCTCAACGATGCCAGGCAGGTGATTGAAGACCTGAATGTGGAAGTCACCGTGGGCGCCGACAAGGGCTATGACGCGCACGAGTTCATTAAGGCCTGCCTGGAAATGAAGGTGACGCCCCACGTGGCGCAGAACACATCGGGGCGTCGCTCGGCCGTTCCTGATGCCATTGCTTGCAGCGCCGGTTATGCGGTCTCGCAACAAAAGCGCAAGCTGATCGAACAGGGCTTTGGGTGGGTCAAGACCGTGGGACACATGCGTCAGGTGATGGTGCGCGGCCTGAAGAAAGTCGATCAGATGTTTGTGCTGAGCATGGCCGCCTACAACCTCGTGCGCATGCGCTCGCTGG
>NZ_JFJW01000211.1:0-1146 GCF_000611125.1 Cupriavidus sp. SK-4 | reverse complement strand
GGAAGAGTCATGACTTCTGTATAAGGAAATGATTTCAAGGGGCCATGGTTCTCGCTGAGCGCTATCGTGCCCGATCAGCGATTTGCACGCGCTTCCGTAGCCATCTCGTTTGCACGGCCGGACGTGGCAGGCATCACGCTTAAAGTGGGTCACACTTGGCTGTTGAAGAAGTTCCTGTTCGGTACCAACGCGCCGCTGACGCCCGAGTACCGGGGATTCATCGCAGGCGCACTGCCTCAGAACCCTGACCAGTACCTCGTCGACTTGCCGAACTGCCGCATCTTTTTTCAGGAGGAGGGCGCACGGGAAATCGCCGGCGTTGCTGACCTGCTGACACATGTCATGCGCGACGCGCTGGTTGAACTGGAAATGGCATGGTCTGCCGTGGACTTTCCGTTTGTCAGATGGGCGGGTAACAAGGTCGCGCTCGCAGCGGTCGACGAAAGCGTATGGCGGGAAATAGGACGATTTGTTGAAGCGCACGACGTCGACAAAGGCACCACACCGTGGCACATGTTCGACGCCAATCGCAACGTATTGAAGCCCTATCATAAACACAGCACCGAACAGTACGACGCCGGCTATCACGCCATTGTGTATGCGACGGAGATCGACGAACTCTCCATTGGGCGTGAGGTGGTGTTGCTGTGGCAACCTGATGACCTAGAGCCGAACCAGACGTTTTCGCAGCGAGGCGACTGGCCATGCGAGTACGCGCTGGAATGGCTGACTGTCTCGCTTATTCCCGCAGTGAAGCAATGGATTTATGAACGCGAATTCGGCAATGGTTGGAAGCTGCCATGGCGTGCGAAACAAGCCCGCGCGTTCGCAGAGCATCTCGATAGACTCTTTGTCGTGCGCGATCTGCGCGAGCCGCCGTTGATGCGCCACGACACGTGGTGCGCCAGCATTGTCAAAAGCGCAGAGGCATTGCAGATATTCTTTCACGCACGGGGTGAGCCCGCGCCGTTCATACGCAGGCATGAAATGGAAGCGCTGTATGGGGCCATCGCCATCGTTGCGCAAGGCCAACGTGGATACGTCGGATATGTCAGTTCAAAACTGTGCCTGCACCGCGAAATCGCCGATCACGCAGACTTGATCGACGCCATTAACGCACCTCATTACACACAACTCCTGGTGGCT
>NZ_JFJW01000210.1:0-1139 GCF_000611125.1 Cupriavidus sp. SK-4 | reverse complement strand
TGCTCTTTACCTGAAACCCGCCACGATACCAGTCGAGTAGCGCGTGGGAGTCGCACCCCCGCGCTCTCACAGATCCGGACGTGAATCTCGCGATTCATCCGGCTCCTATCGTCCAAGCGCCGCCTCCAGGCGCCAGTGGGCAAACAGCCCAGGCTGCCGGCATTTGACGCCCGACAGCCACGCCCATGCTCGCGCCGGACGTCTAGACAGAGACTTGTACTTCCGCTGAGCCCAACGCATCAGCGCCATATCGACCCATCGCAGCACCTGCACCAGTGCCGAGCGCGTGAACCGTCCGTAATACTCAATCCAACCCCGCAGAATCGGGCGGGTGCGATCCGCCAAGTCATCCAGCCCCAAGTCGTATCGGCGCAACAGACCCTTGCGACGCATGCCCTGACGCATCGCTCGGGCGGCTTTGTTGCTGACGGCCGGGGTGAAACCGACGCACAGCTTGCCCATCCGGTTCATGACACTTCGCGGTCTGAACGTATAACCCAGAAAGTCGAACTGGTAGATTGGATAGTCCACAGGCCGGTTTGCCTGCTTGCAGTACACGATTTTGGTTTTCTCAGGATGCAGCGCCAGCTTGCATTCCGCCAGTCGCCGCTCCAATTCCTGTCTGAGCAGTAGGGCTTGCGCCTCGCTCTCGCAGTGACAGATGGCGTCGTCAGCGTAACGTTCGAATGGCACGTCCGGATGGTACTTTTGCATCCATCGGTCGAACGCATAGTGGAGAAACAGGTTAGCCAGCACTGGACTGACGACACCGCCTTGCGGCGTGCCCTCGTCCGGGTGCACCACGGTCCCGTCAGGCATTTGCACGGGTGCCTTGAGCCAGCGCTCGATATACAGCAGCACCCACGCGCAGTCCGTGTGGCGACGCACCGCTCGCATCATCAAATCCCAGTCGATACTACCGAAGAAATTCTTGATGTCGAGGTCGACCACCCACGCGTACTCCCAGCATCGCTGCCGAGCCACGTTGAGCGCCTGATGCGCCGATCGTCCGGGACGATACCCGTACGAGTCGCGGTGAAACACAGGTTCCACGAGCGGCTCCAGATATCGCTTGACCACCGTCTGAGCGACGCGGTCCGAGATCGTGGGGACGGTCAGCGCGAACTGCACAAGCGCTC
>NZ_JFJW01000209.1:0-1115 GCF_000611125.1 Cupriavidus sp. SK-4 | reverse complement strand
CCAGCCACGGCGGCGTCGAGCCTGCCTGGGTGAGCTGGTGCAGATCGATGGCAGCGACCACGCCTGGTTCGAGGACCGGGCCCCGGCCTGCACGCTGCTGGTCTTTGTCGACGACGCCACCAGCCGGCTGATGCAGCTGTTGTTCGTGCCGACCGAGTCGGCATTTGGCTACTTTGCGGCGACACGGGCCTACCTGGAACGCCACGGCAAGCCGGTGGCGTTCTATTCCGACAAGGCCGGCATTTTCCGGGTCAACAGGCCCAATGCCACCGGCGGTGACGGGCATACCCAATTCGGGCGCGCCTTGTACGAACTGAACATCGAGAGTTTGTGCGCCAACAGCAGCCAAGCCAAAGGGCGCGTGGAGCGGATGAACGGCACGTTGCAGGATCGGCTGGTCAAGGAGTTGCGGCTGCGTGGGATCAGCAGCATGGCCGCGGCCAATGCCTTTGCCCCGGTGTTTCAAGCCGATTTCAACGTGCGTTTCGCCAGGATACCCAGAAGCGATTTCAATGCGCATCGGCCGCTGCGCGCCGATGAGGATCTGGATCGGATTTTTACCTGGCGCGAATGGCGCAAGGTGTCGCACAGCCTCACGCTGCAGTATGACAAGACGCTGTACCTGCTGGCAGACCAGCCCGAGCACCGGCGCCTGATCCATCGCTATATCGAGGTGGCGGAGTACCCGGACGGGCGCATCGAACTGTGGGCCGATGGCGCCTCCCTGCCCTACACCACCTATGACCGGCTGTCGGAGATCGATCAGGGCGCGGTGGTGGAAAACAAGCGGCTGGGGCACGTGCTGGCCATTGCTCAGCAGATGCAGGCCAAACGAGACGACCGTCGCTCCGGCAGCACCCCATCGAGAACCTTGTCGGGACAGCCGTTGCGGCCTCGTCGAAGCGCACCAGACACCAAGCGACAGCGAGCCCTAGACGGGCAGGATCTGCGTCATGCCATCGATGAGTTGGCACCGCCCCACCCTGGGCCAGCCACCTCTGGTCAGGCCAGCACCACTGCCCGACAGAAAAGGCCGAAACCCAAACCAACCAAAGGCAAACACACGCTGCACTAACCGGACATTCTGATCTGGCTAACTAGCGGACATTTGAATC
>NZ_JFJW01000208.1:0-1094 GCF_000611125.1 Cupriavidus sp. SK-4 | reverse complement strand
GGCCGGGCGGGCCTGGTCGATCGGCTGCGCCTGCACCGTGCCCGGCGCCACCGGCATGGTGGCCACGCCGGGCGCAGTGTTGACGTCGGCACCCGGCGGCACGATGCGCAGCAGCTGGCCGACCTCGATCTGGTTCACATTGGTCAGGTTGTTCCACGTTGCCACATCGCGATACGACTGGCCATTTTCCAGCGCGATACGGTAAAGGGTATCGCCTCGCTTGACCCGATAGTATCCGGGGGGCGCCGGTTCCAGCGTCGCGGCCGTGGTACCGGAAGTGGAGGTACGGTCAACCACGGGTGCCGGCATCGGCGAATTGGCGCAGGCGGCCAGCAGGGCCGTCAGCGCCGAGGCCGCAAAAAGTTGTCCGGCGCGTGCGAAATATTGCGATTTCACGATGTTGTGCATAGTTCGACTCAGATGGTGCCCGATTTTAAGGGCACAAAGAAAACGGCTTCAAGCGCGGTTCTGTGAAAGCGATGGCGGTTGCGCCGCTCGATCAGCAAGAGCTGCTGCGTGACGGTCTGGCCCGGCACGCCCGCCGACGGCATCACCGCCACCGGGGCGATCAGGCGCCCGCCGATGGCCAGCTGCTCCAGCAGCGCCTCGGGCACCTCCATGCCGGCCGCGGCCAGGATGATGGCCGAAAACGGCGCCGCCTGGGGCAGCCCCAGCATGCCGTCGCCATAGTGCAGGCGCAGGTTGGGCACGCGCAGCGGCCGCAGGTTCGCCTTGGCCTGCTCGTGCAGCGGGCGGATGCGCTCGATCGAGAAGACTTCGCGCGCCACCTGGCTCAGCACCGCGGCCTGGTAGCCGCAGCCGGTGCCGATCTCGAGCACGCGCTCCAGCGGCGCGTCGGCGGCCAGGCCCTCGCGCAGCAGCTCGATCATGCGCGCCACCACCGACGGCTTGGAAATGGTCTGCTGGTGGCCGATCGGCAGCGCGGCGTCCTCATACGCCTGCGATGCCAGCCCCGGCTCGACGAACAGGTGGCGTGGCACGGTGGCAATGGCCGACAGCACGCGCTCGTCGCGGATGCCTGCGGCCCGCAGCCGCGCCGCCAGCGCCACGCGCGCGCGCGCCGAGGCCATGCC
>NZ_JFJW01000207.1:0-1093 GCF_000611125.1 Cupriavidus sp. SK-4 | reverse complement strand
CTTAGTCGAGGATCTTGGCCACGACGCCGGCGCCGACGGTACGGCCGCCTTCACGGATAGCGAAGCGCAGGCCTTCTTCCATGGCGATCGGGGCGATCAGCTTGACGGTGATCGACACGTTGTCACCCGGCATGACCATTTCCTTGTCCTTCGGCAGCTCGATCGAGCCGGTCACGTCGGTCGTACGGAAGTAGAACTGCGGGCGGTAGTTGTTGAAGAACGGGGTGTGACGGCCGCCTTCGTCCTTCGACAGGATGTACACCTCGCCGGTGAAGTGGGTGTGCGGCTTGATCGAACCCGGCTTGCACAGCACCTGGCCGCGCTCGACGTCTTCACGCTTGGTGCCGCGCAGCAGCAGGCCAACGTTGTCGCCGGCTTGACCCTGGTCCAGCAGCTTGCGGAACATTTCCACGCCGGTGCAGGTGGTCTTCACCGTCGGCTTGATACCGACGATTTCGATTTCCTCACCGACCTTCACCACGCCGCGCTCGATACGGCCGGTCACCACGGTGCCGCGACCCGAGATCGAGAACACGTCTTCCACCGGCATCAGGAAGGTACCGTCAACGGCACGCTCCGGCGTCGGGATGTAGGTGTCCAGCGCGTCGGCCAGGTTCATGATGGCCACTTCGCCCAGCTCGCCCTTGTCGCCTTCCAGCGCCAGCTTGGCCGAACCCTTGATGATCGGGGTATCGTCGCCGGGGAACTCGTACTTGCTCAGCAGCTCGCGAACTTCCATCTCGACCAGCTCGAGCAGTTCAGCGTCGTCCACCATGTCGCACTTGTTCAGGAACACGATGATGTACGGCACGCCAACCTGGCGGGCCAGCAGGATGTGCTCACGCGTTTGCGGCATCGGGCCGTCAGCGGCCGAGCAAACCAGGATCGCGCCGTCCATCTGGGCGGCACCCGTGATCATGTTCTTCACATAGTCAGCGTGGCCCGGGCAGTCAACGTGCGCGTAGTGGCGGTTGGCCGTTTCGTATTCGACGTGGGCGGTATTGATGGTAATACCGCGTGCCTTTTCCTCCGGCGCTGCGTCGATTTCGTCGTACTTCTTGGCGGCACCGCCGAACTTGGCTGCCAGCACCGT
>NZ_JFJW01000206.1:0-1076 GCF_000611125.1 Cupriavidus sp. SK-4 | reverse complement strand
GGCAAGGCGACCTCGCAGTCAGTAAGCTTGCCGCCGCGCCAACGCAGCTTCAGATGCGCCCGGAATTCTTCGCGATGGACGGTAATACTCACCTCCTCGAGCAGCGTGCGAAGCAATTGCTTCCTGTCGCGCAGTGTGAGGGTCGGTGCGTCCCACAACTGTTTGAGGTCTTTACCGATAGCAAGCAGACTCTTGCGCTGTTCAGTGCTCAGCGTGCATGGACGAAGCTGTTCACGCCGAGCAAGTTCTGCCTGAGCCTGTTCGAGCTCACGCAACTGCTGCTCCCACTGCGCTTCGAGACCGCGTGCCACCAGGCGGTTCTCGGGGTCGACGGCGTGGTACCGCCGTTCGGCGCGCTGTGCCCCGTAGTGGGCTCGTTCAACGTTCAGTCGCCACTGTGCAAGCGCCGCGTCGTGATCGGCCTCGAGGTGTTCGGCCGCACGCACGGCTGCTGCGATGCCGGCCGGCTCCACGGCTTGCAAAAAGGCCTGCGCAACGGCGGCATCGATTTGCAGGCCCCCAACATTGAGGCAGAAGACGCCGCGGCCATTCTCGATTCCTTTGTTGGAGCAATGGTACCCGGGCGTCTGATTGGTTCCGCGATAGTGCGTCTTGAGTCGCCGACCGCAGTGACCACAGCAGGCCAGGCCTTGCAGCAAGGCGGCGCCTTCTCTCACAGCGCCTCCGACCTGATGAGGCCGGGGCTTGGTATTGGCTCCCAGGCGCATTTGATTGGCTTCATAGGTCATCCAATCGAGATATCCTTCGTGGTGGTCCCGGATGAGCACGGCCCATTGCGACTGGGGCAGCCGGCGCAATCGGGTCTTGAGCACGCCATGTTCATCGACGTAGCGCTCTTGCCGGGTCTTGCCGTAGCAGTAGGCGCCAGCATAAACCGGATTGGTGAGGACATTGTAGATGGCGGTATAGGTCGGGGCGACCCAGCGGATCTGCGCGGTGTGATTGAGCTGCAGCGGGAATGACAGATTCTCGGCGCGGAACCACAGCCAGACGCGGCGGGCAGAGCCGAGCTCGCTAAAACGCTCGAACACGGTGTGCAGCGCACCGACGACGGC
>NZ_JFJW01000205.1:0-1033 GCF_000611125.1 Cupriavidus sp. SK-4 | reverse complement strand
CGCTGACTTGGACATGTTCCGTACCTTCAGGTCCTCGATACACACCATCGCTTGATTTTCGCTGATCGTGGTCGTGGCTTTGTGCAGGTAGTCGAGGCGGGCGTTACCGATGCGTGCGTGGATACGCTGGATTCGGGCCTTGGACTTCTTCCAGTTGTTGCTGAATTTCGTCTTGCGGCTCATCGCCCGCTGCGCACGGCGCAGTCTGGCTTCGTGCTTCCTAAAGCTGTTGAGCGGCGCGAGGAAAGTGCCATCGCTCATGGTGGCAAAGCGAGCGATGCCCATGTCGATGCCGATGGCGCTGGTGGCTTTCGGCACAGGTCGCTCGACCTTCCGCTCAGTCTGGATCGAAACAAACCACTTGCCGCCCGAAAGACTGACGCAGGCATTGCGTACCTCACCGAGTACGTCGCGGCTGTTCCTGTATCGCAGCCAGCCCAGCTTGGGCAAAAAGATACGCGAGTTGGTCTAATCAAGCTTGATTTGCTTCTGGTCGGGATAGCGGAAACTGTCGCCCAGACCCTTCTTCTTGAAACGCGGGAAGTCGGCCCGTTTTGCGAAGAAATTTGTGTAGGCCCGCTCCAAGTCCTTGAGCGTCTGTTGAAGAGGATGGACTGGTGCATCGGCCAGCCATGCTGTTTCCGTGCTGTTGCGCCACTCCGTGAGTTGCTTACACAGACCGGCATAGCTGAGCTTCTTTTCGCCTTGATCGTAACGCTGTTTCTGCAACGCCAGCGCCTTGTTATAGACGAACCGGCACGATCCGGCATAACGGCGCATGTTGCGCTGCTGCTCGCCGTTCGGCATCAATTCGTATTTGAAGGCTTGAAGACGCTGCATGGCCCAATCATACTCTTGGCCTATGAGCGACGACAATGACATTCGGCAGAGGACCTGCGCGACATATTTACCGGCGTTTGCGCAGATTTCGAAGCTGAACTGGTGGAGTTCGATGGGGAGGACGATCACGTTCACCTTCTTGTGAACTACCCGCCAAAGGTCGCGGTGTCCGCACTGGTAAACAGCTTGAAAG
>NZ_JFJW01000204.1:0-1018 GCF_000611125.1 Cupriavidus sp. SK-4 | reverse complement strand
CAACCGATAAGCAGTCACGACAAGACAGAAATTTTGAGGAACGAATGAAAATAGTGAGATATGGCCCGCAGGGCCTTGAGAAGCCGGGCTTGCTCGATGGAAATGGGGCAATCCGATCGCTGTGGCCGATGATTTCGGACATAACGCCCGAAATCCTCAGCCCGGAAGGCCTGCACGCGCTCGCAGCGGTGAATCCGGAAAAACTGCCGCTCGTCCCCGGCACGCCGCGCCTTGGTGTACCCGTGTCGGGCATGCGCCAGGTGGTGGCCGTGGGCTTGAATTACCGGGCGCACGCGGAAGAGGCCAACATGGAAATACCGCGCCAGCCGATGGTATTCAGCAAGGCCATCACTTCGCTGTCCGGCCCCAACGATGACATCGTCCTCCCCCGCGATTCGATGAACACGGATTGGGAGGTGGAACTCGGCGTGGTGATCGGGCGCGCGGCCTACCAGATCGATGAAGCCGATGCACTGGACTACGTCGCCGGATACTGCACCGTCAACGATGTTTCCGAGCGAGTCTGGCAGATCGAGCGAAGCGGGCAATTCATCATCGGCAAGAGCGCACCGGGCTTCGCGCCGGTCGGGCCCTGGCTGGTGACCCGTGATGAGATCACGGATCCTCAGGCGCTCTCGCTGAGCCTGAGCGTCAACGATGAAATCCGGCAGCAGAGCCATACCAGCGACATGATCTTTCCAGTGGCAAAGCTGCTCAGCTATATCACCGGATGCTTCCGGCTCCTGCCAGGCGATATTGTCCTGACGGGCACGCCGCAGGGCGTCGGCATGGGCATGAAGCCGCCACGGTATCTCAGGCCGGGCGACCGGGTTGCCACCGAGGTCAAGGGGCTGGGGCGGCAGCTTCAGATCGTGAGAGGCGAGCTGGCAGAGTAGGCCGCGGAGTCTGGGCCGGGTGCCGCAGGGCACGTGCGGGCGAAGGTGGCGCAGGCATGGCCATGCCGACTTCACCCGGTAGCGATAGACGAGAAGCATGCCGGTCATTCTAATTTGGGATT
>NZ_JFJW01000203.1:0-958 GCF_000611125.1 Cupriavidus sp. SK-4 | reverse complement strand
CCCATTTCCTTATACAGAAGTCATGAGTGCGACACGTGCTGCTTGCCCGCGGCGTGTTGGCAGTGAAGTTGTAGCGGGTGGCAAAGCTCGTTGTTGTCTTGTCACGCACGGTAGCTACGTGTCGTGACCTGCTGTACGACCAGCAGTTGCCTACCCGGACATGCGTCGCTGGTAACGGCGGGGTATGAAGCTCCGGGGACAAAGTACTTCGCGATCAGCAGCCCATCCCGGCGACGGGAGTGGGTGACACTGCCAGCCGCAGGCGGTGTGAAGGCCAGGCAAGTTCCGCATGCGCAACGGAAGTGAATCGCCGATAAACCTCGTAATCTGTGACGGGCTTAATGGCTGTCAGGCCTGGACCCAAAAGGTACGCCGCCGGTTGCTCTTTTTCGTGATGGGAGCACGTCGTCATCGGGGCGGCCGGGGGAGAGGCGGGCGCTAAACGGATAGGCCTCGGGTCAGAGGATATGACCGAGGTCGGCAACAATGGGAACGTGGTAAGCCCGTACAGCTGCCGAGGTGCTGGTGCTAGATTGACTTCGGCAGGCGAACCGCAAGGACCGCTGTGGGTTGTGCGGGTAAGAGAACGCGCAGAAAGCGAATGGCGGGCTGTAATGGTTCGCATAGGGGTTCAAACTTTGCCCCGACCCGAAAGGGTGCAGACTTGCGCGAGGTGTAGCTGTCGCAAACCAGTATCTAAGGTCCGAGGTGGGGCAGCTTGGAAGAGACTGTTCTTACGGCAGTTCAGCGTCCCCGTCTCAGCGATGAGATGGGCCAACGATATGACGTGAGCGAAGGTCTTGTGTTGCATGGCACGACCGGCATCGGTTAAAAGGTGCTTTAGCTATGCGCGAGCCGCTTGCGGTGAAAGTCGCTTGGGCGGTTCTTTGGGGAGGGGATCGCGGTAACGCCGTCCTCTTACCCGATCTCTTCCCGCAGTGCTTGAATGGTGAGCGCG
>NZ_JFJW01000202.1:0-928 GCF_000611125.1 Cupriavidus sp. SK-4 | reverse complement strand
ACCCCGTAAAGTTGGAGAGTCAAAGCTAGGTGGAACCGAACTGAGCCCTGTACTGTACGGGGCTCAGTCCTTTGAGCTTCAGCTTGATGCGTTCGTGATTGTAGTAGTGAATGTATCGATGCAACCCTGCCTCGAGTTCGGTGATGCTGCAGAACTGGCTTGTATGGAAGAACTCGGCCTTTAGTGTGCCGAAGAAGCTTTCCATGGCGGCGTTATCCAGGCAATTGCCCTTGCGCGACATACTTTGCGTGATGGCGCGTTGCGCCAGCAGCCGCTGGTAGCGCGGCATGCGGTAGTGCCAGCCCTGGTCGGAGTGCAGCAGAGGCCGATCGTCAGGTCCGAGCCGCGCAATGGCCTTGTGCAGCATGTTGGTGACCAATTCGAAGTGCGGCCGCTTGGCTGTCTCGTAGGCGACGATCTCGCCCGTGCACAGATCCAGCACCGGCGACAGGTACAGCTTTTGGCCTGCGACCCTGAACTCGGTCACGTCCGTAGCCCATTTTTGGTTCGGGCGCTGCGCCTCGAACTGGCGATCCAAAACGTTGGGCGCTGCGCGACCGCATTCGCCGCGGTAAGACCGGTATTTCTTCACCCGCACACACGACTTCAGGCCTAGCTCCAGCATCAGGCGCTGCACCGGCTTGTGGTTGACCAGCAGCCCTTGCGAGCGGATGGCGTCGGTGACACGCCGATAGCCATAGCGGCCCTTGTGTGTCTCGAACACCCGCCGAGTCCTTGCCTTGAGATCCTGGTTCTTGTCACCGCTCTGGAGCGCCTTCCTCTGGTAGTAGAACGTGCTCGACGAGAGCGTGGCCACCTTCAGCAGCGTCGCCAACGGGAATTGCGCCCTGAGCTCAAGCACTACTTGCGCTTTCTCTGCTGCGCAGCGCTTCTCTTGGCCTGAACCAGGGCATCCAGCTTTTTTAGG
>NZ_JFJW01000201.1:0-907 GCF_000611125.1 Cupriavidus sp. SK-4 | reverse complement strand
GCGCCCCGGCATCAAGGAAAGTACCCGCTGGACCGAAGGATATGAGCGGGTTGCCGAACAGGCGGCCGCACTGCCTGCCACGCGACTCGTCTATGTGGCTGACCGGGAATCGGACATCATGGCGCTGATGGTCAAAGCAAAGGAGTTGGGCCACCCGGCGGATTGGCTACTGCGCTCGCAGCACAATCGCACCTTGCCTGGCGGCGGCAAGCTGTGGGACAAAGTGACTGCGGGTGAGCCAGTGGGCAGGATTCACTTCACGCTGGCAGCCCGTCAGGCTCAGCCTGCGCGCGCGGTACGGCAGCAGGTGTGGGCGCAACGTGTCGCGTTGCCTGATGCTGCAGGCGGCGTGGTGAGTGCCACTTGCATCGTCGCCCGGGAGGTCGATCCGCCGGCAGGCGTCAAGCCGATTGAATGGCGACTGCTGAGTAATCGCGAGGTGGACGACCTTGACGCAGCGGCGCAGCTTATTGACTGGTACCGCGCGCGTTGGGAGGTGGAATTGTTCTTTCACGTGCTCAAGAACGGCTGTCGGGTCGAAGCGTTGCAACTCGCATCGATGGCACGGCTTGAGCGTGCCTTGGCGCTGTTTATGGTGGTGGCATGGCGCATCGCTCGGTTGATGCGACTGGGCCGAACTTGCCCGGACCTGGATGCAGGGCTGCTGTTCGAGCGGGATGAATGGCGCGCGGCATTCATTCTCAACAAGAAGAAGCCGCCGAAGACGTCACCGCGTCTGAATGAGGTCGTGCGCTTGGTCGCCATGCTCGGCGGCTTTCTGGCGCGCAAAGGCGACGGCGAACCCGGAGTCAAGACCATCTGGCAAGGACTGCAGCGAGTGATGGATTTCGCCGCCGGCCTCAGGTACGCACGAGAACTGGGTGACTGACTTGTGTGTAATCAAATG
>NZ_JFJW01000200.1:0-849 GCF_000611125.1 Cupriavidus sp. SK-4 | reverse complement strand
TGTGAGAGGTGCATTATGAGATCACCGTCGGTATCCCCAACGGCCTCGTTCCCGCACCCCCGTCCTTTGGTATATCAACCCGCAAGACCGGTGGTGGCATGTAGCTGCCAGAGGACATCCGATTCCAGATCCGATACAGATTGTTCTTCAAATCCGCCTCGAATTCCTTCATCGACTGTCCATCCACGCCCGCCGCCCCGCGGTTGGCCTTCACCTGCTGATACGCTTCCCACACCTCACGTTTGGAAATACAAAACGCTTTCGCTTTATCCATGCAGGTCCTCCCCTTGCGGGTTGCCCGCAGCATAAAGCCGGACGATGACGCCCCTTCGGTCCGACCCCATTACAGAGCCTTCAACCCTACTACGAACGTCTCCGCCCCTGTGCCCCGCATCGGTACTCTCACCCTTGCGGAGTCCTTCCGCTTGGATTTCTCCCTTCGCATCGGGACGACAGGTTCCCAAGTTCCTTACCAAAGCCTGAATCGAAGTCACGCCGCCTTTATGCCGGATGCCGATTGGGCCGTCAGCAGGCGCCGCCCAACCTTGTCCCGGAGCAAGTGGGCTCCCCGGTTTCGACATCTTCTGGTGAAATTCTCGACACGTCATCAGCGGTTCACTTTCGTTCGTCTCTTCGATCCCTACCTGACAGAGTTCATCCCTGCCTTTTTCCAGCGACGCTCACCACGCAGGCTCTTTACCCACGCAGCTCGTGGCGGTTTGGAGCCCGCTCCTGCAAGCCGACTCCGAAGGACCTTCCTTCATCTTTGGTAAAGCACCGCAGGTATCGATCATCAGACACCCGCGTTCTTGGCACACCCCATCCCCTTATACGGAAGTAGGACCGTCT
>NZ_JFJW01000199.1:0-794 GCF_000611125.1 Cupriavidus sp. SK-4 | reverse complement strand
CCCGGCTCCCTTGTGGCGACTGTTGTCGCGCCAGTTACAGCGACTCAGGCAGTTGGACGCTGAAATCCTCGCGGCCGAGCAAGAGATCGCTGCATGGCTAAAAACCGAGCCTGCCGCCCAATGTGTGGATGCGATTCCGGGAATTGGCCCGATCACCGCCACGGCCCTGGTTGCCACCATGGGATCTCCCCAGGCTTACCGCTCAGGCAGAGCCTTCGCGGCCAGCCTGGGCCTGGTACCAACCCAGAGTGGCACCGGCGGCAAGGTTCACCTCGGCCATATCAGCAAACGTGGCGATCCCTATTTGCGCAAACTGCTGATCCATGGCGCACGCATCGTGCTGACCCGCTCGAAGCGGCGCCCGTGCTGGGCTGAGGCCCTGCTGGTCAGGCGCCCGACCAATGTTGCCATCGTCGCGCTAGCCAACAAGATGGCGCGCACCGCCTGGGCATTGCTTGCCCATCGCCGCGTCTATGAACCCGGCTATATCAGCGCACGGCCTGCGTAGCGAAAGCACGACCACAGCAGGGCACAAACGAATACCTTCAGGGTTGCACAGGGTAAGGAGATAAGGTGTGATGGCAAACTAGGTCGGACCGCGGGAACGCAAACCCGATGACATCCAAGCGGCTTACAGCCCGTCGTGGGAGATGGGGACGTTCCCGGCTGATTCCATCAAGGCCCGCAGGCACGTTCCTGCAACAAGGTCGGATATAAGACAGCAACCCATACCTACAAGCCAAAGCCCTTCAATTTACCTTGGCATCCGGGCGGTGTTCATATAAGGATGTCAA
>NZ_JFJW01000198.1:0-729 GCF_000611125.1 Cupriavidus sp. SK-4 | reverse complement strand
TGCCGCGGCAGTCAAGCCAGCCGCGCCCGCGCGCCCGGCCCGCCAGAGCGCGAAGCGAGCGCCGGCGCCGGCCGCCAGCGGCAGCACCGAAATGGCACCCGGCGGCGGCTACACCGTGCAGCGCGGCGATACGCTCTACGCCATCGCCGGCGAAGCCGTGCAAGGCCAGGAATCGGTCTCGCTGGACCAGATGCTGGTGGCGCTCTACCGCAACAACCCCAACGCCTTTATCGGCGGCAACATGAACCGGCTGCGCAGCGGCGTGGTGCTGCAGGTCCCGACCCAGCAGCAGGCGCAAGCCGTCGCACCCAAGGCCGCCCGCCGCGAGGTGGTGGCGCGCACGCAGGGCTTCGATGCCTACCGCAGCCGGCTGGCCAGCGCCGCCGCGGCCAAGTCGGTCGAGCCCGACAGCGGCCGCCAGCAGTCCGGCAACGTGACCGCCCGGGTGCAGGAGCAGGCCGCCCGGACCGACGGCCCGCGCGATGAACTGAAGCTCAGCAAGGCCGCGCTTGGCGCGCAGGCCGACGCCGCGGCCAAGGCCGAAGCCGGCGTCGCGCGCGAGCGTGAGCTCAAGGAGGCGCAGGCCCGCCTGGCGCAGCTGGAAAAGAACGTCGGCGACATGCAGAAGCTGCTCGAGCTGAAGAACGCCGAGATCGCCAAGCTGAGCCAAGCCAACCAGGCGGTGCTGGCCGAGAAGGAAAAGGCTGACGCCGCGGCCAAGGCCGCGGC
>NZ_JFJW01000197.1:0-675 GCF_000611125.1 Cupriavidus sp. SK-4 | reverse complement strand
CTGACGCGCCGCATCCTGGAAACCACGCCGTGGGAGGTCTACGGCATGGACATGTCGTCGGACCGCCTCGGCGACCTCGTCGACCACCCGCGCATGCACTTCTTCGAGGGTGACATCACCATCAACAAGGAGTGGATCGAGTACAACATCCGCAAGTGCGACGTGGTGCTGCCGCTGGTGGCCATCGCCACCCCGGCCACCTACGTGCGCCAGCCGCTGCGCGTGTTCGAGCTGGACTTCGAGGCCAACCTTCCGATCGTGCGCGCCGCGGTCAAGTACGGCAAGCACCTGGTGTTCCCGTCGACCTCCGAGGTCTACGGCATGTGCAGCGACGAAGAGTTCGACCCCGAGGCCTCGCCGCTGGTCTACGGCCCGATCAACAAGCCGCGCTGGATCTATGCCTGCTCCAAGCAGCTGATGGACCGCGTGATCCACGCCTACGGCATGGAGCAAGGCCTGAACTACACCCTGTTCCGTCCGTTCAACTGGATCGGCGCGGGGCTGGATTCGATCTTCGAATCGAAGGAAGGCTCGTCACGCGTGGTGACGCAGTTCCTCGGCCATATCGTGCGCGGCGAGCCGATCAAGCTGGTCGACGGCGGCGCCCAGCAGCGTGCCTTTGCCGATATCGCCGACGGCATCGACGCGCTGATGCGCATCATCGAGAATCCCAAC
>NZ_JFJW01000196.1:0-668 GCF_000611125.1 Cupriavidus sp. SK-4 | reverse complement strand
GGCTTGTCCTGTGCGGCGGCCGGCGTGGAGATGCCCACACCCGCCGTGCCGATGGCGAGCGCCATCGCGCCGGCCGTCAGGAATCGCTTGAACCAGGTTGTCATGTGATTAACCTCTTGTCCTTATGCTGTCTCGGGTCACAGGGCATCGCCGCCGGTCTCGCCGGTGCGGATGCGGATGACCTGCTCGATCGGTGCCACGAAGATCTTGCCGTCGCCGATCTTGCCGGTGCGGGCCGATTTCTCGACCGCCTCGATGGCACGCTCGACCACGTCGTCGGGCACCGCCACCTCGATCTTCACCTTGGGCAGGAAGTCGACGATGTATTCGGCGCCACGGTACAGCTCGGTGTGGCCCTTCTGGCGGCCGAAGCCTTTCACTTCGGTCACGGTAATGCCGGACACGCCCACGTCCGACAGCGCTTCGCGCACTTCGTCGAGCTTGAACGGCTTGATGACTGCAATGATGAGTTTCATCCGATTTCTCCTCGGGGCAGGCCGGCGCTGCCCGCCCGGCCTGCGGCAATGATTAGAAAGTCTTGGTGATCGAGGCCCAGGCCGTGGCCTTGCCGAGATAGCGCCCGCGGTTGACACTGGTGTAGACCGACTCCTTGGCATTGGTGTCCACATAGGCCACTGCCAGCGCAAAGCCCTTGCCCAGGTCCTTGG
>NZ_JFJW01000195.1:0-651 GCF_000611125.1 Cupriavidus sp. SK-4 | reverse complement strand
CGCAGATCGCGTGCCTTCACCATCAACGCCAGGATGTCGGCCTCCCGGTCAGCGACATACACCAGCCGCGTCGCCGGCATCTCTAACGCCTGCTCAGCCACACGCTCGTAGCCTTCTATCCAGCGCGTACTTTCCTTGAGGCCGGCGCGCTTGCCATCAGTACCTTTCGGCTCACGCGCCCACATCCACGCATCCAGCACACCCAGGGGCTCGCGCGCCGGCGTCACTGCGTACGTCGGGTGCAGATACATGCCGCGCTGCGCTTCATACGACAACGGCCCCAAGCCAGCGGTTGCCTTGCCATCGAAGTCCAGCTCCGTCGTGTCCTGAATGCACAGCACCACCTCGCAGGCCCGCATCCGCTCGGTCGCGCACTGCCAGTGCGGCGTCAGGATGTCATGCCATTCCAGCCGGTCCTGGGACAGAAAGCGGTAGGCAGCCGCCGTTTCTGCCCAGCCACCACAAGCACTCGGGATGCTCGCCGATGGATTCTTTGCCAGGCTCTCGGCCAATAGCACCGCGCGTCTGTTCAGGCGCCGATCGCCCAAATCGATGTCCCTGAACTCCGCCTCCGCCCAACTCGCTGCCACCACTTGCTTGCCTCACCCGTCGATTCGAAATCGCGAGTAAACGCCTTCTTCGTCCGGTTTA
>NZ_JFJW01000194.1:0-605 GCF_000611125.1 Cupriavidus sp. SK-4 | reverse complement strand
TGCTCTTTACCTGAAACCCGCCACGATACCACCCACTTGAGATTCAAAAGAGGCCTATTTTTAGCGAAAAACCTTGACTCAGTTCTCATCATAGAAGTCAGTATGACTCCCCTGGAGCAAGGAGGGCTGGCCCGCCGCGAGGAATCAAACGCGGGTTAGCATGACTGCCAGAGCCGCACGGTGTGGACAGTGCCACACCCGGCGATTTCCAGCGCGGAGGCCAGCATGGAAAACGATATCACTTTGTATGTCGATCTGGACGTCCATAAGGACTCGAACCCGAACATTGCGGTGGTCGCAGTGGCCCGCAAACTGAGCGGATTCATATGGGATATCAGCCAGCTCGCGATGTCGCTTGCCGTACCGAACGAAGCGCGGGCAGCGTAACCCAGGCCGGTATCAACCTATCTGACACTACTGTGAGGCCAGTTTCCTGAAGGCGGCGTAGCCCGGCACACGAGCAACCCGCGGGTCTGCTAGGCAACGGATTGCATCCGACTTGCGACGTTAGATAGCGGCAGGCTCATTGGGCGGACCTCTGTAATGCGGTAACCAACCCGCGGATATCAGCATGAGGAGCCTGTCAGATTTCTTGTGTGTTGAGG
>NZ_JFJW01000193.1:0-598 GCF_000611125.1 Cupriavidus sp. SK-4 | reverse complement strand
ACAAGCACCTGTCGCGCGGCAAGCTGCTGCCGCGCGAACGCGTGCAGCAGCTGCTCGATCCCGGCACGCCGTTCCTGGAGCTGTCGCAGCTGGCCGCCTACGACATGTACGACAATGCCGCGCCGGGCGCGGGCATCATCACCGGCATCGGCCGCGTGGCCGGGCAGGAGTGCGTGATCGTCTGCAACGACGCCACCGTCAAGGGCGGCACCTACTACCCGATGACGGTCAAGAAGCATGTGCGCGCGCAGGAGATCGCCGAGGAGAACAACCTGCCCTGCATCTACCTGGTCGATTCCGGCGGCGCCAACCTGCCCAACCAGGACGATGTGTTCCCGGACCGCGATCACTTCGGGCGCATCTTCTACAACCAGGCAAACCTGTCCAAGCAGGGCATCCCGCAGATCGCGGTGGTGATGGGATCGTGCACCGCCGGCGGCGCCTACGTGCCCGCGATGAGTGACGAGTCCATCATCGTCAAGAACCAGGGCACCATCTTCCTGGGCGGCCCGCCGCTGGTGAAGGCCGCCACCGGCGAGGAGGTCAGCGCCGAGGACCTGGGCGGCGCCGACGTGCATACGCGCCTGTCGGGCGTGGC
>NZ_JFJW01000192.1:0-596 GCF_000611125.1 Cupriavidus sp. SK-4 | reverse complement strand
GCCTTGCGACCAAGCACGAAGTGCAGGCCGTATTCGCCCAGCAAGCCGCGAATCTGATTCACTTGCCGCGTGCGGCTGTCGACTAGTTCCGAGCGAATTCGGTGCAATCCAAGTAAGGCTTGCTGTGCCTCAGTCTTTACCGGTATCGGTCGCATCCCAGGTTGCTGCGCGGCTGTCCAGATCGCGCGCGCGTCGGCCGCATCGGTCTTGTTGGTCCGCACGAACGGTCGCACGTACTTTGGGTGGAGCAGGATGGCTTCATGGCCCAGGCTGATAAACTTTCTTGCCCACCAGTGCGCGCCGCCACACGCCTCCAGTACGAACTTGCCGGGGGTGCGATTGCTCAGAAAGGAAATCAGTTGGGTCTTGCTGAGGCGCCGGCTGTGCGTCTCGCTCGTCTCTGGGTCGACCCAGTAGAGTTGGAAGATCGACTTTGCAAGATCCAGCCCATATGTCGTAGCATTCATTTGGGCTCTCCTTACCTCAAGTGATGGTTCGGATCTTCACTTTGGCACATCGATGCCGTCGGTCAAGCGAGAGCCCCTCATCGTGGAACCCCCGCTAGCGTTACTGACGGGCGGTGTTCATTCCATCTC
>NZ_JFJW01000191.1:0-589 GCF_000611125.1 Cupriavidus sp. SK-4 | reverse complement strand
GCCCGGCCGCCGCACGCCCGCTGGCCGGGCGGCGCGCGCGTTGCGCTGCAGTTCGTCCTCAACTACGAAGAAGGCGGCGAAAACTGCGTGCTGCACGGCGATGCCGCCTCCGAGCAGTTCCTCTCCGAGATCGTCGGCGCCGCGGCCTACCCCGACCGCCACATGAGCATGGAGGGCATCTATGAATACGGCTCGCGCGCCGGCGTCTGGCGCATCCTGCGCGAGTTCGAGAAGCGCGGCCTGCCGCTGACCGTCTTCGGCGTATCGATGGCGCTGCAGCGCCATCCTGAACTGACCCGCGCCTTTGTCGAACTGGGCCATGAGATCGCCTGCCACGGCTGGCGCTGGATCCACTACCAGGGCATCGACGAAGCCACCGAGCGCGAGCACATGCGCATCGGCATGCAGATCATCAAGGACCTGACCGGCGAGCTGCCGCTGGGCTGGTACACCGGCCGCGACAGCCCCAACACGCGCCGCCTGGTGGTGGAGCACGGCGGCCTCCTGTACGACTCGGACTACTACGGCGACGACCTGCCCTTCTGGACCGAGGTCGAAGTCACTGGCGGCGAGAAGAAGCCGCACCTGG
>NZ_JFJW01000190.1:0-586 GCF_000611125.1 Cupriavidus sp. SK-4 | reverse complement strand
CGCGGCCCGCGACCATTCGCACCGACGAAGACACAATTGCCCTGGTCCGCCGTCTAGCCGAGCACTATCCCGATGCCACCATCGCCGGCATCCTCAACACACAGGGCCGGGTAACAGCGCGCGGTCTGCGCTTTAACCAGAACCTCGTAGGCAACTTGCGGCGCCATTGGCATATCCCTTGTTTCGAGCGCCCCACAGCGCTTCCTGACGGCGAGTTGCTCAGCATCCGCCAGGCCGCACGCGTGTTGGGTACCGCGCCGTCCACACTACACCGTTGGGTCAACGACGGCTTTATCGCCGGCGAACAGACCACGCCCGGTGCGCCCTGGCGCATCCGCATCACCGATGCGCTGCGGCAGCAATTCGTCGCGCACAGCCCCGATGGCTACGTCGTCATGCAGGAAGCAACCAAGCTGCTCGGCGTGTCCCGCCAAACTGTGTTGCAGCGTGTAAAGCGCGGCGAACTCGATGCCGTCCTGGTGTGCCAGGGACGGCGAAAAGGCTTGCGCATCAAGGCTGTCAGCGAGCAACCCGACCTCTTCGAACACTCCTCATGAACCAAAGGGCATTCTCATGCGCGATCCAA
>NZ_JFJW01000189.1:0-572 GCF_000611125.1 Cupriavidus sp. SK-4 | reverse complement strand
CGCCATCCGCACCCTTCGGCTCGCGCGCCCACATGTAGGCGTCAAGCACGCCCAGCGGTTCGCGCGATGGCGTTACCGCGTAAGTCGGGTGCAGATACAGCCCGCGTTGCGCCTCATACGACAGCGGTCCCAAGCCTGTGATGGTCTGGCCGTTAAAGTCCAGCTCCGTGGTGTCTTGGATGCATAGCACCACTTCGCAAGCTCGCATCCGCTCGGCAGAACTCTGCCAGTGGGGCGCCAGAATGTCGCGCCAGTCCAGTTCATCCTGAGCCAGGAAGCGGTACGCCGCAGCCGTCTCCGCCCAGCCGCCGCATGCGCTGGGTATGCTTGCCGTCGGCTTCTCTGCGAGCCGCTCGGCCAGCAGCACCGCCCGTTTGTTCAGGCGCTGGTCGCCCAAGTCAATGTCCCTGAATTCTGCCGCTGCCCAACTCGTTGCCTCTCGCTGCATGTGCCGCCCAAAATGCAAGAGTGAACGACAATCCGAGAGAGTTTACAAGCCCACCCGCTATGTCATTGACCGTAAACGACTTTCTGCGGAGCGCCAGCCACCAGGAGTTGTGTGTAATGAGGTG
>NZ_JFJW01000188.1:0-567 GCF_000611125.1 Cupriavidus sp. SK-4 | reverse complement strand
GCGAGCGGGTTGCCGGCCAGATAGCCGGCCTCGGTCAGCCAGGCGAACAGCGCGTTCAGTATCACCAGCGCCTGGCGCACGCTGCGGGGCGCCAGTGGTCCGGCAAACGGGCGCCAGTCGGGATGGCTGCGCGCGAGTTTTTTGCCGCCGGCCAGCACCCAGCGCGCGGCCGGTTGCGGGTCGGCCAGAAAACGCTCGTACGTGAGCAGGTCCTCGTGCGTGAGCGACGATAGCGGCTTGCCCAGTTGCAGCACCGCCCATAGGATCAACCGCTCGACCTCGCGCCGGTAGGCGGTCAGCGTCGCCGCGCTGTCGGCATAGCGCGCGAGCCAGGCGGTGACGGCGGCGAGGTCGTCGGCCGCGGCGATGCGGGTGGCGTTGGCGGAGGCGCGGTTGCTGCCGGCGACGCCGGACAGTGCCGGAGGCAGGCGCAGGCGCTCCAGCGGGATGGGAAGCGCGGTGGGGAGCGGGGCGGCCGGACCGTCCAAAGGTGGGAGCGGGAGCAATTCCATGAGTAGGCGCCGTATTTTCAGAATCGGCGGAGCTTGGGGGAGCGGTCAAATCGGG
>NZ_JFJW01000187.1:0-544 GCF_000611125.1 Cupriavidus sp. SK-4 | reverse complement strand
TGGGTGACTGACTTGTGTGTAATCAAATGGCGTTACCGGGGTGGGTAGCCAGCGCGGGTCATGGGCCATGATGCCCACCAACTCCAGCACGTCAGCAACGTTCGATGAGCAACTATTGCCAAAGATGCTGTAGTCGCTCTCTCCGGGATGCTTCCTGCGGAACTCCCTATCTACCTTCACGCGGCGCTCAAGCTCGGTCCTGATCTTGTGCTTTTCTTCCGGGGTCACTTTCAACACCAGCCCCGCGCTATCGCGCCACAGGTTGCCGCTCGTCTTGCGCAGGCCGGTTATCAGATAGACGGTGCCCCCGTTGAAATATGTTCCCTTGTCAGTTGTCACATATTCCTCATGGGCGCGACTGTAGACGGTGCCATCAATGTAGATTGCCACGTGCCCCCATTGCGAGCCTTGGCTGATCAGGCGGGAGTCGCTAACGATTACCTCCAGAGTGTCCGTGGCTTCTGTCCAAGAGTTGCGAGCGTCAGTGAAACCCTGTGCGCTGGCAGGGGCGTAAGCGCATTGCATTACACACAAGTCACTCGTG
>NZ_JFJW01000186.1:0-535 GCF_000611125.1 Cupriavidus sp. SK-4 | reverse complement strand
GCGCCGGTGCGCAGGATGCGCCCGACCGCCAGCATCTGCTGCTCGCCGCCGGAAAGACGCGTGCCCTGGCTCTGGCGGCGCTCCTTCAGGTTCGGGAACATCTCGTAGATATCGGTCTCGCTCATGCCCTTGCTGGTGTCGGCGCCCTTCAGCACCGGCGGCAGCATCAGGTTCTCTTCGCATGAGAGGCTGGAGAAGATCGCCCGTTCTTCGGGGCAATAGCCAATGCCGTAGTGCGCGATCTTGTGCGTGGGCAGGCTGATGGTCTCGTGGCCATTGACCTTGATCGAGCCCTTGCGCGCGCCGGTCAGTCCCATGATCGCGCGCAGCGTGGTGGTGCGGCCAGCGCCGTTGCGGCCCAGCAGCGTGACCACTTCGCCGCGGTTCACGGTCAGGTCCACGCCGTGCAGGATGTGCGATTCGCCGTACCAGGCGTGCAGGTCCTTGATCTCAAGCGCGGGTGTGTTGGATGTCGTCATCTCATTGGTCTCCCGGCTCAGTGCGCGCCCTGCAGTTCCGCGTCGACGGTGCCCAT
>NZ_JFJW01000185.1:0-521 GCF_000611125.1 Cupriavidus sp. SK-4 | reverse complement strand
ACTTCTTGCTGCCTGGCCCCCGCCCTACGCCGCGCACGGATGTATGACAGGACACCCAGGAAGCCGAACATGGCGGGGGGAACCCAGGCTAACGATTGACTTAACACGGAAATGCCCGTCAACAATGGACGCGACGCGAATATAGCCGGCAAGATTCCGCGGAACACAATGTAGGCACCCACGGCCAGCGCGGCGGATACCCACCACGGCGCGTCCATCAACACCTCGCTAAGCGACGGCCCCTTTCTCCTGCGACCCATGTCTCTACCTGTTGTTGTTCTTCATGTCATTGCCACGGCGTCCCGCCATTGGCAAATCTAACCGATCTAACATGCAAGGCGGGTTGCAACAAGCCAACACCCCACTGACTACGGGTGGCAGAGCAGCCGACATATGGCCCGGGGACGAAACGCCTGGCGCACGCCTGAGACCACCCTGCACCTACTGGCGCTCTGCGGCGGCTGGCCGGGCGCGCTTGCCGCCCAGCAGCTGCTTCGACACAAAAACCAGAAGCGGAAATT
>NZ_JFJW01000184.1:0-510 GCF_000611125.1 Cupriavidus sp. SK-4 | reverse complement strand
GAGCGTCGTGTGTCGATCGCCCTCGCCGATACCCAAAGTTGGCATCGTCGAATATCGGTTCGAAGACCGGCTCCAGCCGGTTGAGCAGTGCCTGCTGACATACCCGGTCGTAAATCGACGGGATGCCAAGCTTGCGGAACTCTCCCGGCTTGCCCATCTTCGGGATCGAGACCTGCCGGACCGGTTGCGGCTGATAGGTTTGCGCGCGCAGTTCCGCCTGCAGCCGGTCCAGTTGCTGGTCCGCCTGGTCAGCGAAGTCTGCCACGCTCATCCCATCTATGCCGCCACTTCCCCGGTTGGCCCGAACTCGCTCCCAGGCAACCTCCAGATTCTTCCGTTGATAGACCTTGTCAATCAATGAGTGGACTTTCCTTGCCTCCATCGGGTTGATCCAATCGGACAGTCTCCTCGGACGCGGATGTACGGGTATTTCACTCATGGAACTGATCCTCCTCTGCGTCCTTACTCACTGCCTTCCCGGTTCTTCCCAATCATCTTCGCCGGCTGCCT
>NZ_JFJW01000183.1:0-510 GCF_000611125.1 Cupriavidus sp. SK-4 | reverse complement strand
AGGCAGCCGGCGAAGATGATTGGGAAGAACCCGGACGATAGTGAGTAAGGACGCAGAGGAGGATCAGTTCCATGAGTGAAAC
Organism: Cupriavidus sp. SK-4; assembly: GCF_000611125.1. Classification (NCBI taxonomy): domain Bacteria; kingdom Pseudomonadati; phylum Pseudomonadota; class Betaproteobacteria; order Burkholderiales; family Burkholderiaceae; genus Cupriavidus; species Cupriavidus sp. SK-4. Next base: position 428 of record NZ_JFJW01000183.1, on the reverse strand, counting down.
ACCCGTACATCCGCGCCCGAGGAGACTGTCTGATTGGATCAACCCGATGGAGGCAAAGAAGGTCCATTCATTAATTGACAAGGTTTACCAACGGAAGAACCTGGAAATCGCCTGGGAGCGAGTAAAGGCCAACCGGGGCAGCGGCGGTGTAGATGGAATCAGCGTGGCGGATTTCGCTGAGCAGGCGGACCAGCAACTGGACCGTCTGCAAGCGGAATTGCGCACGCGCACCTATCAACCGCAACCGGTCAGGCAGGTCTCGATCCCGAAGATGGGTAAACCGGGAGAGTTTCGTAAACTGGGAATTCCGTCGATCTACGATCGCGTATGCCAGCAAGCGTTGCTCAACCGGCTGGAGCCCATCTTCGAGCCGATATTCGACGATGCCAACTTCGGCTATCGGCGAGGGCGATCGACACACGACGCTC
>NZ_JFJW01000182.1:0-501 GCF_000611125.1 Cupriavidus sp. SK-4 | reverse complement strand
TGAACTGACCCCCAGAAGTTGGAGACAACTTTTGGGGGTTTTTACATGGCAAAGTACACCGAGCAGTTCAAGCTGCAGGTCGTTCAGGAGTATCTGTCTGGGGATGAGGGATTCCGGCTGCTGGCGCAGCGGCACACGCTGGACCGAGGCACCCTGCGTGAATGGGTGGCGGCCTACCGGCACCATGGGATCGCGGGCCTGAGGGGCAAGCGGGTTCTGTATACGGCGGCCTTCAAGCTGTCGGTTTTGCAGCACATGCGCGCTGAGGGGCTGTCGTTGCGGCAGGCGGCGGCGCGGTTCAATATCCGAGGCTACGGCGTCGTTGCTATATGGCAGCGACGGTATGATGCCGGGGGAGAGGAAGCCCTTTCGCCACGACGAACCCGCAATAGCCAGCCCATGCAAAAGCCACCGACTCCCAAGCCCAAGCAGGATAAAGAGCGTACCCGCGAAGAACTGATCGACGAGGTCAACTATCTGCGCGCGGAGGTGGCGTACCTA
>NZ_JFJW01000181.1:0-73853 GCF_000611125.1 Cupriavidus sp. SK-4 | reverse complement strand
CTCCGCGCTCGCGTACTGGACGGATTCAACCCGAGTGCAGCACCAGTCCCGGCGCTGGCCTTCGCTGCTGCAGCGCCATGCTCAGTGCCGACATCACCAGGTCGGCCGGCATGGTCGGTGCCATCGACCAGCCCACGACCTTGCGCGAGTACAAGTCCAGCACGACCGCCAGATACAGCCAGCCTTGAGCCGTGCGGATATAGGTTATGTCCGAAGTCCAGGCCCGATTCGGCTCGGCCACGTCGAATTGCCGGTCCAGCACGTTCTCTGCCACTGGCAGCGTGTGCTTGCTGTCAGTCGTCGACACGAACTTACGCTTCCAGGTCGCGCGCAAGCCCGCTTCGCGCATCGGCCTACGAATCCGGTAGCGGCCAAGGCGCACCCCTTGTTCCCGCACCGCATGCATGACACGCCGGCTGCCGTAGCTGGCGCCGCTCGCAGCGAACGCCGCTTTGACGTGGGTCTGCTCCTGCAGAGTCTTCATGCTTGGCTTGGCGCGGCGGTGCGCATAGTAGCCCGAGCGGCTCACCTGCAATACCCGGCAGGCGTTACTGACCGATACGGCCTCCTGTTGCAAGTGGGCTACCACCCGGTAGCTCACTTCAGTTCCCGCGCAAAGAAGGCCGAGGCTTTTTTTAGCAAGGCGTTATCCTCGCGCAGTTGCCGATTCTCCGCCTCCAGTTGCCGGATGCGCTGCTGTTCCGCCGTCAGCGGCTTGCCCACGCCAGGCCCGCCGGCGCACTCTGCATCGTACTGCGCCATCCAGCGCCGAACGGCCGTCTCACCAAGCTCCATCGACCGGCAAATCTCGCTGACCGATAATCCTTGGTCTCGCACCATCCGTACTACTTCCAGCTTGAAGCTGGCGTCAAATTGTCGGCGCCTTCTTGTCATCTATCTTTTTTCCTCGTCGATTCCGGATTGTCCTCCTATCGACCTGTCCGAGGAAATTAGACCACCACAGTGATAGGGCTCCGGGCCTGGGTAGGAACGGAGGGGCCCCGGCTGGCTCCCAGGGAAGGGTGGCTCTCCCTGCGTAATGTCGAACGACGGAAAGGTCCTGTCGTTAGGCTCCTCCGCAGGGATGCTCTGAGGGGAGAGCAGTTCGACGGCCCGCCAATACTTCAGAACGGATGTCTGTGGGAGCGAATCGGACATTTCGACAATCTTGGTGAATTTCGACAGATTCCGAATTCTGCAATATACCGGTCGGCGCCGTCTATTTTCATGTCACCCGTGCCGTCAAGAAAACCCAGCGAAATGGTTTATTTTCGTCTAGGAAAATGGTTTAGCTGACATGCGCCCGCGCAACGGCTTGAGCAGATGCGACAGGCCGTTGTGGTCCAGTTCATGCATCAGCGCCAGCAGCGCGCCGATCTGCCCCGGCGGGAAGCCCTCGCGCGCGAACCAGTTCAGGTAATTGCCTGGCAGGTCGGCGATCACCGTGCCTTTGTGTTTTCCAAAAGGCATGGTGACGGTGACCAGCCGCTTCAGGGCGTCGGCGTCGAAATCGGTCATGGTGGGCGCAAAGTCGGAAGGCTCCACGCTATCACAGTCAGAATGTGCTCGTGATGCCGATTCGACCAAGCCGTTGAACGTCTTCCCCGGCAAGCGGTGGACCTCGCGGATCCGGGCGGGCGCACTACCTGGCGGTCATCTCCCACTTTCTCGCGAGGCCGAGCCGCTCGAATCGTTCGAAGAGGAAGTCGATGAAGACGCGAATCTTGGCCGGCTGATGGCGGCGGCACTGATACGCGACGTTGATCGTCAGCTTGGGCAGTTGCCAATCCGCCAGGATAGGCACCAGCCGGCCGGCAACGATGTCTTCGTAGATGATGTAGAGCGGCTGCACCAGGATGCCATGGCCCGCCAGGGCCGCCGCGCGGATCACCTGGCCTTCATTGGAGTCGAGCACGCTGGTCACAGGTACGGTTGCCGTTTCGTCGCCTCGCCGGAAATGAAGCAGGTAGGGATCATTGGCAAGGTTGTAAATGAGCATCTGATGCTGCCGCAAGGCATCTGGCGCATCTGGCATGCCGCGCTCTGCAAGGTAGCCAGGCGAAGCCGCCAGTACGCGACGCGTCTCGGCCAGCTTTCGCACCGTGATCCCTGAATCCCCCTCATGTTCGCGTGTCCGGATGGCGACATCGATCCCGGCCTCGATAAAGTCAGGATAGCGATTGGCAGCAATGATCTGGACCGCCAGGTTCGGATAGCACGCCCGAAATGCCGGCAATGCCGGCGCGAGATGGATCATCGCGAAGGATGCCGATGCGGTCACGCGAAGCACGCCGGTTGGATTGAGCGTGGCCTCGTTGATGGCGGCCTCGGCTTCGGCCATTTCAGCCAGCATCCCGGCACAGCGCCGGTGGTATTCACGGCCGGCATCCGTGAGCCAGAGCCGACGCGTCGTGCGCTCGACCAGGCGCGCTCCCAGGCGCTCTTCCAGCGCATTGAGGCAGCGAGTGGCTGCCGCGCTGGACATGCCGAGTTGCTCCGCCGCCTTAGTGAGGCTGCCGAGTTCCGCAACCTGCACAAAAAACTCAATCTGCGTCCACTTGTCCATCAATTCTTCCGGCTAGAGGAGAACACTACTTCGCTTCCGCCTCTTTTTACCTGTGGAGGAAGGAATTAATGTTAGCAGCAAGCGAGAAGCAGAAAACATGCGGAGACACCCGAAATGCGAAATCTCAATGAAGACACGATCACGCAGGCGGTGCTTGCGTCGATGGCGAACTGCCGTGATGCGCGCCTGCGCACCGTGATGACCAGTCTCGTCCAGCATTTGCATGCCTTCGCGCGTGATGTGAAGCTGAGCGAGGAAGAATGGTTCGCGGCCATTCGTTTTCTGACTTCGGTGGGCCACATCACCGATGACAAGCGCCAGGAATTCATCCTGCTATCCGATGTGCTTGGCCTGTCGATGCTGGTGACGGCACAAAACAATGTGAAACCGGCTGGCTGCACCGAGTCCACTGTATTTGGCCCGTTCTACGTGGAAGACAGTCCCGCGTACGACAGCGGCGCGGATATCTCGAATGGCGCGCAAGGCCAGCCTTGCTTTGTGCGCGGGCAGGTGCGGGACCGGGAGGGGACGGCCATTCCGGATGCCGCCATCGAAGTCTGGCAGGCGGACCAGCACGGCCACTATGACGTGCAGATTCCGGGCCCTGACGGCGAGCCCACCCACCGTGCGCGCGGGCGTTTGCGGACCAGCGAAGACGGCAGGTTCTCGTTTCGCTCGATCCTGGCCGAACCCTATCCGATTCCGCACGACGGTCCGGTCGGCGCGCTGCTGGAGGCGCTTGGCCGCCATCCCTGGCGGCCTGCCCACCTGCACTTCATGATCAGCGCACCGGGTTGCGAGACGCTGATCACCCATGTCTTTCGCGACGGTGACCGCTACCTCGACTCCGACGCCGTATTTGGCGTGCGCTCGACGCTGGTGGCTGACTGGGTGCAGCACCCGCCGGGCATTACGCCTGATGGCAGCTTGCTCAAGGTCCCTTACTACACCCTCGATTTTGATTTTGTCCTGAGCCGCGCGCACGAACGAAAATGATCAAGCACATCGTTATGTGGAAGGTGAAGGGTGATACCGCGCACGAGCGGGCCGATGCCCAGCAACGCATCAAGGCGGCGTTCGAGGCCTTGGCCGGCCGCATTCCAGGCCTGCGCCACGTGGAGGTCGGCATCGACGTGAGCCGCGTTGACTACGCGTGCGACACAGTGCTCCTTGCCGAGTTCGAATCGCTTGCGGCGCTCAAGGCCTACGCCGATCACCCGGAGCACCTTCGCATTCGCGAGCAGCTGGCAGGGCTGCGCATCGCCCGCCACCAGGTCGACTACACCATTGATTGAGGATGCAACATGGAAACAGCACTGGAATTCGTCTACCAGGCGGCGCCTGCCAGGGTCGTATTTGGCGCGGGTAGCCTGCAGCACCTGGAGCGCGAGATCGGCCTGCTCGGTGCGCAGCGCGCGCTGGTCTTGTGCACGCCCGAGCAGCGCGATGGGGCGCAGGCGATCATGGCATCCCTTGGCCAGCGCGCCGCAGGCCTGTTCGACCGCGCAGTCATGCATGTGCCGATCGCCACGGCCCGTGAAGCACGCGAGCTTGCCCTGGCCTGCAATGCCGACTGTGCCATCGCGTTTGGCGGCGGTTCGACGATCGGGCTCGGGAAGGCGATTGCCCTGGAAAGCAGCATTCCCATCCTGGCGATCCCCACCACCTATGCCGGCAGCGAGATGACCCCGATCTACGGCGTTACCGAGGGCGGGGTCAAGCGCACCGGCAGCGATATGCGGGTGCTGCCACGGACGGTGATCTACGACCCGGAACTGACCCTGACCCTGCCGGTCGACCTGTCCGTGACCAGCGGCATCAACGCCATCGCGCATGCCGCCGAGGGACTCTATGCCAGCAATGCCAATCCGATCACCAGCCTGTTTGCTGAAGAAGGAATCCGTGCCCTGGGCCAGGGCTTGCCTGGCATCCATCGCGACGCCGCCGATATTGCGGCCCGCGGCCATGCGCTCTACGGCGCATGGCTGTGCGGAATGGTCCTTGCCAACGTTGGCATGGCACTGCACCACAAGCTTTGCCACACACTCGGTGGCAGCTTCAACCTGCCGCACGCCCAGACCCACACGGTGGTGCTGCCACATGCGCTGGCGTTCAACGCGGACTTTGCGCCGCAGGCAATGCAGCGGATCGCCCGCGCCCTGGGCACTGACAATGCCGCGCGCGGCGTCCATGACCTGGCGAGCAAGCTTGGGGCACCGACGTCGCTGCGTGAGCTCGGCATGGCGCACGCAGACCTGGACCGCGCCGCGGAGATTGCCAGCGCCAATCCCTACTGGAATCCCCGCCCGATTTCCCGGGAGGACTTGCGCGCGCTGCTGCAGGACGCCTTCGACGGAACACGCCCGTAATGCGCAACTCGCCGAGCTGCCACGGGACAGCGGCCCCCAAAAACTAATACAGATGGAGACAAAGCATGAGCATCAATCCGAAGCAAACACCCGAGCCGACCGCAGAAGCCTTCGACGTCGCCGTGATCGGATATGGCCCAACCGGACTCGTCGCGGCCTCGCTGCTGGGCCAGGCTGGCTACAAGGTGGTTGTCATTGAACGCTGGCCCACGCCTTACGGCCTGCCGCGCCTGACCCATATCGATGGCGAGACGGCACGGATCGTCCAGGCGTGCGGAGACGTTGACCAGGCCCTGCGCGATGCCTGCGGGCTGGGTCCCTATCAGTATCGCAATGCCGGCGATGAACTCCTGATCGAATTGGACTGGACCGGCCATGCGTGCGGCTTCCCGGCCCATATCTCGATTTACCAGCCCGATATCGAAGACGCCATTCATCAGCGCGCGGCAAGCTTTCCCGGGGTTGAGATCCTTCGCGGCTGGGAGGCAGAGACGCTCAGGCAGGACGAGAATGGCGTCAGGATCTCCGCGCACCTCTGGCGCGGCGCGCAGGACTCACAATGGACGACACCGTCGCGCGAGTTCATCGCAAAGTACGTGATTGGCGCCGACGGGGCGAACAGCTTTGTCCGCCGCAGTCTGTGCATCGAACGCGACGACTTCGGGCAGAACGAGCGCTGGTTGAACCTTGATTCGGAGAACAAGCGGGACCTTGGCGAGAAGTTCTCGCTCACGACCATCTACTGCGACCCGGCGCGGGCCCATATGTACATGCCGATCGGCACCCGGCGTACCCGCTTCGAACTGCGTGTGCTGCCTGGCGAGGATACTGCCTACTGGGAGGATGAGGCCGTCGGCTGGCGCTGGCTGAAGGAGCAGCATGGCCTGGGCCCGGAAGACATGCGCCTGTTGCGCCATGTCGTCTACACGTTCGAAACCCGCATGGCGCACCGGTGGCGCGACGGCCGGATCTTTCTGGCCGGCGATGCGGCGCATACGATGATGCCCTATATGGGGCAAGGCGCGTGTTCGGGTATGCGAGACGGCATCAACCTGGCCTGGAAGCTGGACCTGGTGCTCAGCGGCCGAAGCGCGCCGGGTCTGCTGGATACGTATGAAGAAGAGCGCAGGCCCCACGTCAGCAAGATCATGGAGATGGCGAAATTCCTTGGCAAGGTTGCCAACGAAGACGATCCGCAAAAGGTCGCCGAACGCGACGCCGCATTCCGGGCCCGGTCGATTCCCCCGATGCCGCCGTTTCCCAGGCTCGAAGCCGGCATCGTGCACGCGGAGGCGAATGGCAGCCTGTTGCCCGCGATCGGTACGCCCGCTCCGCAGGGGCGTGTGCGCAAGGGTGAAGTCGAAGGGCGCCTCGATGATGTGGTCGGCCATGGCTTCCTGCTGATCGCTCTTGACGATCCGGTGCGCTACCTCGACGAGGGCCAGCTCGGTTTCCTTGAGCAACTCGGCTGCCATATCGTCGTGCTGTCCGGCGCGGCTTCGATACCCGGGGCAGTGGTGGAACTCGATGGCGCCCAGGCAGCGTTCATGCGCGCGCATGGCATGCAGGCCTACATCAGCCGGCCGGACTTTGCTGTCTTCGGCGGCGTTTCCGACCTGGCGCATCTGCCCGGCCTGGTCGATTCCCTGCGCCAGAAGCTGCACTGGCGCGGTGCGGCGCAATCCAGCATGCTGGCGGGGACCAGCGCAGCGGCTGTTTCGTGAGCGCGGGAGCGATGATGACGACAACGGCTTCTTCGGCGGCGCTGGCGTTCCAGCGGGCGATGCCGGTCACACGCTTGCTGGATTGCGGCATGGACTATGCCGACGCGGTCCGGCTGTTCGACGCCACCAGCCGGGGAGAGGATTGGGATCGCGTGGCCGAGTCGCTCGCCGACGCTCAGCTGGGGCGCGCCGAACACGCTGCCAGGGCCGGCCACCTGGTGACAGCCGCCCAGTCCCAGTCCATGGCGATTGCCGACCTGGTCTTTGCGCAGATGGCCTTCAATCACGATGTGCCACGAAAACTCGGCTTGTACAGTCGACTGGTGGCTGCCACGCACCAGCTTTGCCACTGGTCCGAACAAGGCCTCGAGCGCATTGAGCTTCCATTCGCAAACGGTCGCCTGACAGGGTGGCTGATGCGCCCGCCAGCCGGCCACGCGCGCGGCACCGTGCTGCTCTTTGGCGGGCAGAGCGGCTGGGGGGTGGCATACCTGCCGCTGGCACGGGCCCTGGCAGAGCGCGGTCTCGCCACGCTGATGGCGGAAGGTCCGGGGCAGGGCGAAACCCGGCTGGTCCACGGCATTCATGTCGACGTGGATATTCCCGCGGCCTACCGGTGCTTTGTGTCACGGATAGCCGAGGATGCATCGCTTGGCGTCCCCGGCATCTGGGGGAACAGCGTAGGCGGGCTCTGGGCGGCAGCCACGGCAGCCACGGACGACAGGATCCGGGCATGCTGCATCAACGGTGCCCTCGCAGCACCCACACTGCTGCCGTTCCGGACGTTCGAGGAGCAGGCGGCCGCCATGCTGGGCAGCAGGGATCAGGCGGCCATCCAGGCCAACTTCGAACGCATGCGTTTTCACTCGCACCGCGACAGGATCTCTTGCCCGCTGCTCGTGCTGCATGGCGGCGCGGATCCATTGGTGAAGCTGGAAGACCAGCAGCCCTTCCTGGACGCGGCGCTCACGGACGACGTGACGCTACGAATCTGGCCGGATGGCGAGCATACGATCTACAACCACGCGGCCGAGCGGACTGCGCTGGTGGCCGATTGGTTCGCGGATCGGCTCTGCTGAACGGACGCCGCGCGCCGTCAAGCGCGCCGGATCTTCGCTTCTTCCACAGCCGCGCGCACGCACTCGGCCAGCAACTCTGATGCCCGGGTGCGCGTCGCGCGGGCCGTGCGCGCGATCACCAGCGGCTGGCGCACGGTGTCTTCCCGTATCGGCTTTTCCACGACTGCGGTGACCTGGGACGACGCCGGCGCCTGCGTGATCAGCAGCGCCGCGCCCAGTCCGTTCGCCACCATGCCGCGCGCCAGTTCCAGCGAAGTCGCGCGGTAGCGCACCTCGGGCTGCAGCCCGAATTGCCAGAACGGCGCCATCAGGAATTCACGGCTGTGCGGCAGGTCGATCAGGATCAGCGGTTCCTGCGCCAGTTCGTGCAGCGACAGGCTGCCTTTGCGCCTGGCCAGCCGCGAGCCCGCGGGCAGCAGGCAATAGGGCCGCAGCTCTGCCAGCAGTTCGCGCTCGATGTCATCGGGCATGCCCACGTCGTAGGTCAGCGCCAGCTCGATCTGCCCGCCGTGCAGCCAGTCTTCCAACTGGGCGAGATCGCCTTCGACAAAGCGTACTGACAGCTTGGGATAGCGCTCGCGTGCAAGGCGCAGCACCACCGGCAGGTAGACCGGCGCCAGCGTGCGGAACACGCCGATCTGCACCTCGCCCGCCGCGGCATCGCCGCTCTTGTCCATTTCAAATGCCGTTGCTGCCCCAAGGATGTGGCGCGCTTCCGCCAGCTTGCGCACGCCGAAGCGGGTCAGGGTCATCCTTGCGCCGACATCGCGGGCGAACAGGGCTTCCTCGAACAGCGTCTCCAGTTCGCGGATGGCAACGGAGATGGAGGGCTGCGAGACGTTCAGCAGCCGCGCCGCCGCCGTGGTGCTGCCGGTTTCCGCCGCCGCGGCGAAGTAGCGCAACAGCCGCAAGGAGACACGCATCAGGAAATCCTATAGGTGCTAGTCGAATTCAATATTTTACTTGATAGCCTGCGCTGCGCAGAATCGGTGTCACTGAAACGCAAGCCCGCGGGCTTGCAAGCCCTGGAGGCCAAGACGTGACCCATTCCGACCTGCCGCTTGCCGGCATCCGCGTGATCGATTTCTCGCGCGTGCTGGCCGGCCCTTACTGCACGGCGCTGCTCGGCGATCTTGGCGCCGAGGTGATCAAGATCGAACCGCCTGGTGGCGACGACTACCGCGCGGTCGGTCCCTTTGTCGATGGCAAGAGCGGCCTGTTCTCTGCCATGAACCGCAACAAGCAGAGCATCGTGATCGACCTGAAGACGGCAGCGGGCCTGGAGCTGGCGCGCTCGCTCTGCGCCCGGGCCGACGTGGTGGTCGAGAACTTCCGCCCGGGTGTCGCCGACAAGCTGGGCATCGGCTATGAGGCGCTGCGTGCGCTGAATCCGGCGGTGGTCTACGCCAGCGTGTCGGGCTTCGGCCAGACCGGCCCGGAATCGCACCGCCCTGCCTACGACATCATCCTGCAGGCAATGTGCGGGCTGATGGATGCCACCGGCGCCCCGGACGGCACCCCGACCATGCTGGGCGAGGCTGTCTCCGATGCCGTCAGCGGCCTGTTCGCCTCATGGGGCGTGCTGGCCGCGCTGCTGGCGCGCGAGAAGACCGGGCGGGGCACGCATGTCGATGTCTCGATGTTCGACGCCACCCTGAGCCTGAGCGCCACCCTGGTTGCGCGCTATGCCGCGACCGGCCTGGCGCCGCGGCGCGTCGGCAACCGCCATCCCTCGTCCGCGCCGTTCGGCGTGTACCGCGCCGCGGACGGCTTCTATGTGGTGGCGGTGCTGAACAACAAGCTGTTCCAGGCGCTGGCCAATGCCATCGGCCGGCCGGAGATGGCGCAGGATCCGCGCTTTGCCGACGACGAGACGCGCTGCCGCTTCGAGGGCGATCTGCGCGCCGGTCTCGAAGCCTGGTCGGCCGGCCTTTCCGTGGCCGAGGTGAACCGCCTGCTGAGCGAGGCGGGCATTCCTGTCGCGCCCATCCGCAACGTCAAGGAAGCCCTGGAAAGCGACCATGCCGCCCACCGCGGCCTGCTTACCGAAGTGCCTGAGCTGGAGGGCGGCACCGTGCGGCTGCCCTCGCAGCCGGTGAAGTTCTCCGGCTACGGCGCCAACCGCGTGACGCCCGCGCCGTCGCTGGGGCAGCACACCGAAGCCATCCTGGCCGAGCTGGCCAACGTTGCCACGGCGCATCCGCAAGTGTTCAGCAAGGAGAAACAACATGCATAAACGACTGGGCGTCGAGCCGGGCGATCTGGAAATCGCCGATGCCATCGGCCGCTTCGCGCAAAGCGAACTGGCCCCGAAGGCGGCCGAGGTGGACCGGGCCGAAACCTCCACCACGTGCTATGTGCCGCAACTTGCCGAACTCGGCCTGTTGGGGATGAACCTGCCGGAACGCTGGGGCGGGACCGAGACCTCGCCCGTGGCACTGATCCTGTCGCTGGTGGAAGTTGCCAAGGCCTGCGCCTCTACCTCGTCGATGATCGGCGCGCACTATTTGGCTACCGATTCCATCCTGATCGGCGGCGACGACAGCCTGCGCGAGCGCTACCTGCCGGACGCGGCCGCCGGCATCAAGCTGGGCGCCTTTGCGCTGACCGAGCCGCGCGCCGGCTCCAACCCGGCCGACATGGCCACGCGCGCCACCCCGGAGGGCGACGGCTACCGCCTGCGCGGGGTCAAGCACTTCATCTCCAACGCGGACGCGGCGGACTTTGTCGTCGTCTACGCCAAGACCGATCCCGCCGCGGGCACGCGCGGCATCAGCGCCTTCGTGGTGGACCGGCACAGCGAGGGCGTGCAGATCGCGCCCGCCGAGAAACTGATGGGCATTCGCGGGGCGCCGGCCCATGAGGTGGCGCTGGACTGCTTCGTCCCTGCCGCCAACCGGCTGGGCCCGGAAGGCACGGGCTTCCGTACCGCGATGAAGGTGCTGGACAACAGCCGCCTGGACGTGGCCGCCACCAGCCTGGGCATTGCCGAGGCAGCGCTGGCGTGCGCGGCGGACTGGGCCAGGCAGCGCCAGGTCGGCGGCGAGCCGCTGGCGCGCAAGCAAGGCCTGCAATGGATGTTCGCCGACATGCGCACGCGGCTGGAAGCGGCCTGGCTGCTGACCCTGCAGGCGGCGGTGCGGCGCCGGGACGGAGAGCCCTTCACCGAGCAGGCGTCGATGGCCAAGCTCTATGCCTCGGAGATGGTCGGCTTTGTCACCGACGCCGCGCTGCAGATCCACGGCGGCTACGGCTTCACGCGCGAAATGCCGCTGGAGCGGCTGGTGCGCGACGCGCGGATCCTGCGCATCTATGAAGGCTCGTCGGAAATCCAGCGGACGGTGATCGCGCGCGCGGTGCTGGCGTAAGCGCCGCTGCAGATCCGACGGCGGGGATCAGGGCGTGGCAGGCGTGTCGGGGCTGTCAGGCGTGGCGGCGGGCGCGGCAAGGGTGTCAGGCGTGGCAGCGGGCGTGGCAGGCTTGGCTTTCCGCGGCCGGTTGCCCGCACCGCGGCGGGCCTTCAGCTGCTGGGCCCGCTTGGCATCCGCCAGGCTGACGACGCCGGCCTCATTGCCGTCCAGGTCCAGCCGCTTGGCGCCTTCCACCATGCACGACCAATAGCGTGCGCCGCTGCACCAGGTGCGGATCGCTTCACGCAGCTCCGCCTCGGTCAGGGCAAGCCTGGCCGCGTGCTGGGCCAGATCCTCGAACGTGCCGACCTTCAGCGGCACCTTGGGCGCCGGGTTCTTCGGAAACGCCTTGGGGAAGTGCTTCTGCAGCCGGGCAATGGAATGCACCACCGGATCGACGGGCGGCTTGGCGGGCGCGGCAGCCTGCGCGGCAGCCGGCGCGGGGCGCCGGCGCTTGCCTTCCGTACGTGATTCGGCCTTCGCCTTGCTTGCCAGTTGGTCCCTTAGTGCTGCGAGTTGTTCAAAGCCCATGATATTTGCCGTTCTGTGAACCAGAATTGTAGCAAGGCTGGGCCAATGACAGGTTCGGCGGCATTTTGCATGCGGCGGGCATGGGGCGAGAACGCCTCCCGCTCCGGGAAGTCGTTGATCGAAGAGCCTGAGCGGAGCTTGAGGATGACCTCGAGGAACACCTGTGGATTCCTATGTGAATAGCCGCGGAACGACGGGCGACTCGCACCCGCGGCAATTCCGCGCAGGCCTCACACTTGCTGCGTTAGGCGTCGTCTACGGTGACATAGGCACGAGCCCCCTCTATGCCGTCAAGGAGACCTTCAATCCGGCCCACGGGATTCCCCTCGTAGCCGGGAACATCCTTGGCGGCATCTCTGCGATCCTCTGGGCCCTGATGGTGGTCGTTTCACTCAAGTACGTGATCCTCATCATGCGGGCGAACAATAGGGGGGAAGGCGGCATCATGGCACTGCTCGCACTTGCCCTGTCGTCCGTGAAAAAGGTGGGCCGCTCTCCGACGCCGATCTTGATCGTGGGCCTGGTCGGCGCCTCGCTCTTCTATGGTGATGCGGTGCTGACACCTGCCATGTCGGTACTGTCGGCGGTCGAAGGCATCGAGGTGGGCACGACAGCGCTGAAGCCTTATGTCTTGCCGGCTTCCGTGGGCGTGTTGATCGCGCTGTTCCTGTTCCAGCGGCATGGCACCGCGGCCATCGGTGCGCTGTTCGGGCCTGTCATGATCGTGTGGTTTCTCGCCCTGGCCGCCGCGGGCCTCTACGGCATCGCTCAGTATCCCGCTATCCTGGCCGCCCTTGACCCCATGCACGCATTGGGTTTCGTTACGCAGCACGGGTTCGCCTCGTTCGCGGTGCTTGGGGCCGTGCTCCTCGCATTCACGGGTGCCGAGGCGCTCTATGCCGATATGGGGCATTTCGGCAGTGCCCCAATTCGCCTGGCCTGGTTTGGGCTGGTATTCCCGGCCCTTGCGCTCAACTACCTGGGGCAGGGCGCGCTGATCATTGTGAATGCAAAGGCAATCGAGAGCCCCTTCTACCTGCTTTTTCCGTCGTGGGCCCTGTACCCGATGGTTGCACTCGCGACAGCGGCGACAGTGATCGCGTCGCAGGCGACGATTTCGGGCGCCTACTCGCTGACGAAACAGGGAATCCAGTTGGGCTACCTGCCACGCATGAACGTGGTGCAAACATCGGAAACGGCGATCGGTCAGATCTATATACCGACTATCAACGGGATGTTGCTGTTCGCGGTCCTGGTTGCCGTGCTCGGATTCGGGTCTTCGTCGAATCTTGCTTCGGCATATGGGGTGGCAGTAACAGGCACGATGCTGGCGACGACCCTCCTCACCTTCTTTGTGATCCGCTACGGTTGGCGCTACAACCTGCTGCTAAGCCTGGTCGCGACTGGCTTCTTTATTGCGGTGGATGTGGCTTTCCTTTCCTCCAGCCTGTTGAAGATCGGCGAGGGTGGCTGGTTCCCGCTCGTGGTCGGGGCCGGGATGCTGGTCGTGATGCTGACATGGCTTCGTGGCCGGAAAGCCCTGTTGGATCGGCTTCAAAGTACCGACATATCCCTTAAGTTGTTCCTGGATTCGCTATTTCTCTCACTACCGCCGCGTGTGCCCGGGGTAGCGGTGTTCCTCACTGCAACGCCCGATGTAGTGCCGCACGCATTGGTGCATAACCTCAACCACAACAGGGTGCTGCACGAGCGTGTCGTGTTTCTTACCGTGAAGATGACGGATGTGCCATCGGTGCCGGCGGCCGAGTGCGTCGCCGTCGAACCGCTCGGACACGACTGCTACCGGATAACCATGCGCTTTGGCTTCATGAACCGGCCCGACGTTGCGCACGCGTTGACTGCGATGCCTCCAGGGGCTGGTTTGGATTTTGACATCATGGAGACCTCGTTCTTTTTGAGTCGCGAGGCCATCATTCCCGCGGCAGGCGGTCCCAGTGGCATGGCGTTGTGGCGTGAGCATCTGTTTGCCACGATGAGCAGGAATGCCGGCAACGCAGCCGATTACTTCAACATACCGGCAAATCGCGTGATCGAGATTGGCACGCAGATCAAGATCTAGACTGCCGGCGGTACCTCGTTGGTAGAGGACTCCGTGCCCCAGGCGTCCCGTACCTCGGCAGCCAGTTCATCGGCCCGCCCTTGATAGCGTGGCGAAAAATGGAACGGCGTCACCGCGCGTGCACCTATGCTGCGCGCAATCAGCCCGGCCTGGGCGGCGGTCAGGTGGTTCTTGCGCAGGCCGTGTGCCCGGTCGACATCCAGAAACACGCTCTCGATGAAAAGCTGGTCGACACCTTGCATCAGTTGCGACAACGCTTGCACGTTCTCGCTCGTATAGCGCAGGTCGGTCACGTAGCCGATGCGCAGGCCGGGCTCGGCATCCAGGATCAGCCGGCTCAGCTCGCCGACCGTTCGCGCCGACGCGTGATCGCCGCTCCTGTCCCGCCACTGCACAAGGATCGGGGCATCGGCGGCCGCGCCGGTCAGGACCGCATGCTTGAGTTCTCGCAGCCAAGCGCCGGTGGTCAGGCCCGATGCAGCCAGGCGTTCCTCGTTGACGCCGAGCCGGGCTTTTTCCTCCACCAGGTAGGCCAGGCATGGAATCCCGTGGTCGACAAAGCAGGCGCGCACCCGGAACGTCGCTTCGTCGTGCACGATATCGCCGGTCCTGTCGGCGCGCGCTTCGGCCTCCCTGGCAAAGCCGTGCCGGCTGGAAAAGCTGGCGCGCCGCATCTGCCCGTCCAGTCCAAGTTCGGCCACTTCGATGACCAGCTCGGTGGCATAGCGATGCACCACGTTCCAGGTATAGGCAAGCAGCTTGTGCTCGACCTGGGCCAGGAATCCCGGCCCGCCGACCAGCACGATGCGCGGCTTGCGCCCGAGCAGCACCCGCAGCAGCTTGTCGAAGCCAGAGAAATGATCCATGTGCGCATGCGTGACAAACACATGCGACAGGCGCATCAGCTCGCGCGGCATCAGCCGGGCGATGTCGCCCAGGTCGAACAGCAGCGCGCGCCGTTCGTCCAGGAAGTCGACGAACAGCCCCGGGTCGCCAAAGGCATCGTTGACGAGGCGGGCTTCCAGCAAAGGGCGCATGATCAATCGCGGCACGACCGGCACCAAGGCTCAGGCAATGGCGCATGCTGGTCCGGGCTGCCAGTCACCGCCCGGTCAGCTGGCGCAGCAGCTTCTGCACGATCCGCTCATGCTCTTCCAGCGCCGCGTCAAGCGTCTGCGCGCCATAGCTTTCATTGTCCTGCTCGGCCAGCCCGGTCACACGCGTGATGAACAAGGGGGTGTCCGTCGGTGCGGCCTCGGACACGCCCCGGAAGCGGGTCGTCACCATGCCGCCGGACTGCTCCAGCAGGGTGCGGCGGAATACCAGGTCGTTGTCCGCCATCCAGCGCGACCATTCGTCGTGGTCGGTTACCTGCACTGGCCGGTTCTTCTCATCAAGGATATAGAAGCGGCGCCATTGCTGTGCGTCTTGACGAGGCTTCATAGAAGGCCACCTCCGTACGGTTGTGGGCACCCGGGCTCGGCGGGCAACCGTGGCCGGAGTGCCGGAAGCTGGCCGTCTGTGGCGGCAAAGTGCTTTGCAAGAGACTGCCACGCAACGCACGAGCTCAACGTTGCCCTACAGCCAGTCTATTTAACGCCCGCCACAAACTGGAGTAGATTTGAAGAGACAGGCGCGCACAAGGTTGCCACCGGGGTGCCAGCGTGGCTGTCGCCAGGGAGTGGATGCATCATGGACGAAGACACCGTTGTCACCGTTACGGTACAGGACAATGGGCCGTACCGCATAAAGGGTCCCGTCAGGATCGTGACCCCGGCAGGCGCCACCTTCGCTTTCGAAGGCGATCAGGTCTGGTTGTGCCGGTGCGGCCATTCCGAGAACAAGCCTTTCTGCGATGGCTCGCACAAGCGGCAGGGATTCAGCAGCACGCCACAGCCGAAGTCTTGAGCCGCCTGAGATCGAACCAGCTCCAGCACAGCCTGGTTCATGCCAGCGCGCCATTGCGCGCGACGACCCGGCCGGCCGACACCACCAGTTGCCGGACCGGCCTCGCCACGACCGCCTCGGCCACCGTTTGCGCGGCGACCAGCACCAGGTCCGCCCGGTCGCCCGGCGCCAGGCCATAGCGTTGGAAGCCGCATGCGCCGGCGGCCGCGTGCGTCACGCAATCGAGCGCAACCGCGAGTTCATCATCGCGGCGGAAGTTGTTGCGCAGGCCGATCAGCATGGCCCGCTCCAGCATGTCGGGCGAGCCGTAGGGCGTCCAGGTATCGCGGATGCCGTCGTTGCCGCCTGCAATCCTGACACCCGCCGCGCGGCACGCGGCGACCGGCGGCACCGGGCGCGACGGCGGTGCGGTGGTGACGATGACCACCCCAAGGTCGGCGATGCGCCGCAGCAGCGCGTCGCGCTCGCGTTCGGCAATGTCGCCCAGGCAGAAGGCGTGGCTGACGGTGACCATGCCGCGCATGCCCAGCGCGGCAGTGCGTTGCAGGATCAGGTCGAGGGAATAGGCGCCCATGGTGCCGGGCTCGTGCAGATGGATGTCGAGCGGGCGGCCATGGCGCTGCGCGAGGCCGAACAGGACATCCAGCGCGCGCACCGGGTCGCCTTCGATGGCGCACGGGTCCAGCCCGCCGAGGATGTTGGCGCCATCGCGCAGCGCCGCATCCAGCAGGGCATCGGTGCCGGGGCGCCCCAGCACGCCCGACTGCGGGAACGCGACGATCTGCATGTCCATCTGCGCGGACAGCTGGTCGCGCGTGGCAACTACGCCTTGCAGGTGGCGCAGGCCCGCGTCGGTGTCGATGTCGACGTGGGTGCGCAGCCGCGTGGTGCCCGCCGCAAGGAAGGCGCGCGCCAGCACCAGCGATTGCGCGCGGGCATCGTGGCCGGTGGCGGCGCGCCAGCGGCGCTCGTTGTCGATGCGGTCGGTCAGGTTGGGGCCGACCTCATTGCGATACCAGGGCATGCCCCACAGGGTCTTGTCCAGGTGGGTGTGCGCCTCGACCAGGCCGGGAAGCGCCAGCGCGCCGGCGCCGTCCTCGACCTGGCATCCGGCCGGCGCCTCAAGCCCGGCGCCGCTGCTCGCGAACTGGCCGTCTGCGATCAGGATATCGACCTGGTTCCCGGCTGCGAGCCGGACATTGCGGACCAACAGTTGATTCATTGCATCTTCCGTTATTTCAGGATGAAGCCGCCTTCAGGACGGCGGGGCTTGTCTCTCGGCACGGTTCAACGCTGCGGGGCGCGCATGCCGCCCCGCGGCAGGCAGCCGAGCAGCCTGTCGAAGGCCGGCGCGATGTCCTCCTCCGGCACGCAGGCGTACCCCAGCAGCAGGCCTCGCTGCACGGCATCGCCGATGAAATAGCGCGACAGCGGCCGCACCACGATGCCGCGCGCGCGGGCGGCGGCGGTGATGGCCACGTCGTCGGCATCGTCGGGCAGGCGCAGCACCAGGTGCAGGCCGGCATTGCTGCCGTGCTCGTGCAAGGCGCCGGGGCCGAGGTAGCGCTCGATCAACGCGGCCAGGATGGCGCGCCGCCTGGCATACAGCGGCCGCATGCGGCGGATGTGGGCGGCATAGTCGCCGGCCTGCATGAATTCGGCGACGGTCGCCTGCGTCATCAGGTGGCCGGCCCGGTATAGCTCTGCGTGCGCGGTCTGGAAGGCGCCGGCCAGGCTGCGCGGCAATACCAGGTAGCCCATGCGCAAGCCCGGATAGAGCGTCTTGCTGAAGGTGCCGATATAGATCACCGGCGCATCCGGTTCCATACCCTGCAACGACGGAATCGGCTGCCCGGAAAAACGGAATTCGCTGTCGTAGTCGTCTTCCACGATCCAGCTGCCACGCTGGCGGGCGTATTCCAGCAGCGCGCGCCGGCGCTTCAGGCTCATCACGGCGCCGAGCGGGTACTGGTGCGAGGGCGTGACGAAGATAAAGCGCGGCGCGGGCATCTCCCTGCCGGCTTCGGTGTCGGGCAGCGTCAGGCCCTCGTCGTCCACCAGCTTCGGCACCATGCCGATATCGCTGACCTGCAGCACGCCGCGAATGCCCCAATAGCTGGGTTCCTCCACCCACGCCTGGTCGCCGGGCGAGCCCAGCATCCTCACCACCAGGTCGATGGCCTGGTGAATGCCCTCGGTGATCAGCACCTGGTCCGGATCGCAGCGCACCGAGCGCGCCACCCGCAGATGCGCCGCCAGGGCTTCGCGCAACGCCGGCAGCCCACCGCCATGGCTGTAGCTCAGCCACTCCGGGTGCGGGTTGCGCCACACGCGGGCCGAGATCTGGGCATAGCGGCGATGCGGGAAGCGCGTGACGTCGGGCACGCCCGGCATGAAGGCGCCCCATTGCGTGGCCGAGGCCGAGGCATTGGCCAGCAGCCGCTGTCCGCGCGGCGACAGCCCGGGCATGGCCTGCGGCCCGACCTCGGTAGCCGGCACCGCGGCGGCGTTCAGGTAGCGCTCCGGCGCGGTGGCGGCAACGAAGGTGCCGCTGCCGGTGCGCGCGTACAGGTAGCCCTCGGCCAGCAGCTGGTCGTAGGCAAACATCACCGTATTGCGCGACAACCCCAGCTCGGCGGCCAGGTCGCGTTGCGGCGGCAGGCGCGTGGCCGGCGCAAGGCTGCCGTCCTGTATCGCGGCGCGGATGCATTCGTAGAGGCCGCGGTTGAGCGGTTTGCCCAGTGCCGCCGTGCCTTCGGGGCCCAGGCGCTGGAGCAGCTGGTCGCCGCAGATCGATTTCAAATTGGCACCATCGGAATTGCGAAAGCGGTACTGGATTATAGGGCCAAGGCCGGTTGAAATGGCTGGCATCGCTGGGCCCCTGCCAGCGGTGCCCGTTTCGCGAGTCGGCCGGTGCCGACAGTCCTTACCGCACAAAGACCATGAAAAACCTCGAACTGAACCAACGCCGTACCCTCGCGACGCCGCGCGGCGTGGGCGTGATGTGCGATTTCTACGCCGACCGCGCCGAGAACGCCACGCTGTGGGATGTGGAAGGCCGTGCCTACACGGACTTCGCCGCCGGCATCGCCGTGCTCAACACGGGCCACCGCCACCCGCGCGTGATGCAGGCCATCGCCGCGCAGCTGGAGCGTTTCACGCATACCGCTTACCAGATCGTGCCCTACCAGGGCTATGTCACGCTGGCCGAGCGCATCAACGCGCTGGTGCCGATCCAGGGCCTGAACAAGACGGCCCTGTTCACCACCGGCGCAGAGGCCGTTGAGAACGCCATCAAGATCGCCCGTGCGCATACCGGCCGCCCCGGCGTGATCGCTTTCTCTGGCGCCTTCCATGGCCGCACGCTGCTGGGCATGGCGCTGACCGGCAAGGTGGCGCCGTACAAGATCGGGTTTGGCCCGTTCCCCTCCGACATCTATCACGCCCCGTTCCCCAGCGCGCTGCATGGCGTCAGCACTGAGCGGGCGCTGCAGGCGCTTGAAGGCCTGTTCAAGACCGATATCGATCCGGGCCGCGTGGCCGCGATCATCGTTGAGCCGGTGCAAGGCGAAGGCGGCTTCCAGGCGGCGCCGGCCGATTTCATGCGGGGCCTGCGGGCGGTGTGCGACCAGCACGGCATCGTGCTGATCGCCGATGAAGTGCAGACCGGCTTTGGCCGTACCGGCAAGATGTTCGCGATGTCGCACTATGACGTGGAGCCGGACCTGATCACCATGGCCAAGAGCCTGGCCGGCGGCATGCCGCTGTCGGCGGTCAGCGGCCGGGCCGCGATCATGGATGCGCCGCTGCCCGGCGGCCTCGGTGGCACCTATGCCGGCAATCCGCTGGCGGTGGCCGCAGCGCACGCGGTCATCGACGTCATTGAGGAAGAAAGGCTGTGCGAGCGCTCCGCCAGCCTTGGCCAGCAGTTGCGCGAGCACCTGCTGGCGCAGCGCAAGCACTGCCCCGCAGTGGCCGAGGTGCGCGGGCTGGGTTCGATGGTCGCCGCCGAATTCTGCGATCCCGCCACGGGCCAGCCCAGCGCCGAGCATGCCAAGCGCGTACAGGCCCGCGCGCTGGAGGCCGGCCTGGTGCTGCTGACCTGCGGCACCTACGGCAATGTCATCCGCTTCCTCTATCCGCTCACCATCCCGCAGGCGCAGTTCGACGCGGCGCTGGCGGTGCTGGCACAGGCGCTGGCCGAATAAGGGGAACACATGGAACTCCAACATACCGCGCTGTTGCGCAGCCATTGCCTGATCGACGGCGAATGGACCGGGGCGCAAAGCGGCGCAGAACTCGCCGTCTTCAACCCGGCGACTCAAGAACGGATCGGCTCGGTGCCCCTGGCCGGCGCGGCTGAAGCCGAACAGGCGGTGCGCGCCGCCGAGCGTGCGCTGCCGGCGTGGCGCGCGCAGACGGGCAAGGCGCGCGCCGCCGTGCTGCGCCGCTGGGCCGACCTGATGCTGGCGCACCAGGAAGACCTGGCCCGGCTGATGACCGCCGAGCAAGGCAAGCCGCTCGCCGAGGCGCGTGGCGAGGTGGCCTACGCCGCGAGCTTCCTCGAGTGGTTTGGCGAGGAAGCCAAGCGGGTCGATGGCGAGGTGCTGGCCAGCCCGCGCAGCAGCCAGAAGATGCTGGTGCTGCGCGAGCCGGTGGGCGTGTGCGCGGCCATTACGCCGTGGAACTTCCCCGCGGCGATGATCACGCGCAAGGTCGGCCCGGCGCTCGCCGCCGGCTGCACCATCATCGTCAAGCCCGCCGAACAGACGCCGCTCACGGCACTGGCGCTGGCCGTGCTGGGCGAACAGGCCGGCGTGCCGCGTGGCGTGCTGCAGGTGGTGACCGGCGACGCCGTGCAGATCGGCGGCGTGCTCTGCGCCAGCCCGGTGGTGCGCAAGCTCAGCTTTACCGGCTCGACCGCGATCGGCAAGCTGCTGATGGCGCAGTGCGCCGGCACCGTGAAGAAGCTCTCGCTGGAACTGGGTGGCAACGCGCCGCTGATCATCTTCGACGACGCGGACCTGGATCGCGCGGTCGAGGGCATCCTTGCCTCCAAGTTCCGCAACAGCGGCCAGACCTGTGTCTGCGCCAACCGCATCTATGTGCACGACCGCGTCTACGACGAGGTCGCGCGCCGGCTGGTCAGCGCGGTCGAACAGCTGCGGCCCGGCCATGGCGTCGACAGCGGGGTCACGCAAGGCCCGCTCATCGACGCCGATGCGGTGGCCAAGGTCGAAGCGCATATCGCCGATGCGCTCGCGCACGGCGCCACGGTGCTGACGGGCGGCCAGCGCCATGCGCTCGGCGGCACCTTCTTCGCGCCGACGGTGCTGGCCAATGCGACTGCGTCGATGCGGGTCGCGCGCGAGGAGACCTTCGGCCCGCTGGCACCGCTGTTCCGCTTCACCAGCGAAGCCGAAGTGGTGGCAATGGCCAACGATACCGAATCGGGGCTGGCCGCTTACTTCTTCTCGCGCGACATGGCGAAGATCTGGCGCGTGGCGCAGGCGCTCGAGTACGGCATGGTCGGCATCAATACCGGGCTGATCTCCAACGAGGTGGCGCCGTTCGGCGGCGTCAAGCAATCGGGGCTGGGCCGCGAAGGCTCACGCCATGGCATCGACGAGTATCTGGAGACGAAGTACCTCTGCATGGAAGTCGAATAACAGCAATGGGGTAAAGCACACCCCACCACCAGGGCGGGGCATGGCGCACCCACGCAGTGCGCTGGCCCCATGGAGACAAGACAGTCCGGCAAATGCCGGTGCCAGGTGGGCGATGGCGGTGCAAGACCTGCGCAAACTTCCAGGAAAGGGAAGGGGGCGGACAGGACGCGCGCCGGGATCGGCCCAACGCCAATGGCACGCATATTGCGGACTGAGAAGTGCCATCCGTTGCTATCAGCGGATGCCATTTCTTCTATCGATGAGGGTACAAAGATGCGTTCCACTGCTATCCGCAGCCTGCTTGCAGTCACCATGCTGGCGGCCTCTTCACTGGCACTTGCGCAAGGCGCCCGCGACTGGCCCAGCCAGCCGGTGCGTATTGTCGTGCCGTTCCAGGCCGGCTCGGCCACCGACCTGATCTCGCGGCAGATCGGCATCGGGCTCGGCAAGGAATACGGCCAGACCTTCGTGGTTGAAAACCGGCCGGGCGCCGCCGCGATGATCGGCAGCGAGGTGGCCGCGCGCGCGCCGGCCGATGGCTATACGCTGCTGATGTCCGGGCCGGCGTCGATGGTGACCAACCGGTTCCTGTACAAGAAGCTCAGCTATGACCCGGATGCGTTCGAGAAGGTGGCGGTGGTCGCGGTCACGCCGAATATCCTGTTGTCCAACCCGTCGCTGCCGTTCAAGACGCTGCCCGAGATGGTCGCTTATGCCAAGGCCAATCCGGGCAAGCTGACCTATGCCTCGTTCGGTGCCGGCACCACTTCGCATATCGCCGGGGAGATGCTGAAGGCCGCGGCCGGCATCGATATCGTCCATGTGCCGTACAAGGGCGCGGGCGAAGCGATCCCGGCGTTGCTGTCGGGCCAGGTGTCGATGTATTTTGACACCATCATGACCGGCCTGCCGTATGTGAAGGCAGGCAAGCTGCGCGCGCTCGGCATGTCCACCGCAAAGCGCTCGCCCAACGCGCCGGAGATTCCGACGATTGCCGAGCAGGGTTATGCCGGCTTCGATATCGCGCCCTGGTATGGCATTGTCGCGCCCAAGGGCACGCCGGCCGACGTGGTCAGCAAGCTCAATGTCTCGATCAACAAGCTGCTCAAGGCCCCGGAATTCCGCGAGCGCCTGGCTGCCACCGGCGCCGAGCCGCGCGGCGGCAGCGTCGGCGATTTCAGCGCGATGGTCAGCGCGGAGATCCCGCGCACCGAAAAGCTGGTCAAGCAATCCGGCGTGACGCTGCAATAAGCCGCGTGCAGCAACCCTGGGGCGCCGCCCGCGCGCCCTTTTACCTGTTCTGAATGGAGTTCCCGATGTTGCCTTTCGACTGGACCTTTCCCTACCCGTCGCAAAAGATGCCGCTGCTGGCCGCCAACGCGGTCAGCACCAGCCAGCCGCTCGCCGCGCAGGCGGGGCTGCGCATGCTGTACGAAGGCGGCAATGCCATCGACAGCGCCATTGCCAGCGCGATTGCGCTGACCGTGGTGGAGCCGGTCATGAACGGCATTGGCGGGGACATGTTCGCGCTGGTCTGGCACGAGGGGCAGCTGTACGGGCTCAACTCCAGCGGCCGGGCGCCGGCGCGCTGGACCCTGGATCATTTCGCCGGCCACGACAGCATGCCCCAGGTGGGCTGGGATACGGTCACCGTGCCGGGCCAGGTCGCGGGCTGGAAGGCGCTGTCGGCCCGCTTCGGCAAGCTGCCGTTCGCGCGGCTGTTTGCTCCGGCCATCGAGTACGCTGAACAGGGTTTCCTGGTGTCGCCGCAGATCGCACGGCAATGGGCCGCGCAGGTGCCGGTGCTGGCCGGCCAGCCTGGCTTTGCCAAGGCGTTCCTGCGCGACGGCAGGGCGCCTCAGGCGGGCGAGCGCTGGCGCTTCCCGGAGCAGGCCGCCACGCTGCAGCGCATTGCCGAGAGCGATGGCGCAAGCTTCTACACGGGTGAACTCGCCGTGCGCATCGTCGCGTTCGCCGAGGAAACCGGAGGCGCCATCCGCGCCGACGACCTGGCCGCGCATCGCGCCGCCTGGGTCCAGCCGATGGCGCAGCAGTTCCGCGGCTACACGCTCCATGAAATTCCCCCGAACGGCCAGGGCATCGCCGCGCTGATCGGCCTTGGCATCCTGGACCGCTTCGACGTGGAAAGCATGGGCTGCGACAGCGCCGGCTTCTATCACGCCAGCATCGAGGCGATGAAGCTGGCCTTCGCCGACCTGCACCGCCACGTGTCGGACCCGTCCACCATGCAGCACGCACCCGCCGCCTTCCTGGATCCGGCCTATCTTGCAGAGCGCGCGGCGCTGATCGATATGAAACGCGCCGGCACACCCACCGCTGGCGTCCCGAAGAGCGGCGGCACCGTCTACCTGTCCAGCGCGGATGCCGCGGGTTCGATGGTGTCGTATATCCAGTCCAACTACCGCGGCTTTGGCTCCGGCGTGGTGGTGCCCGGCACCGGCATCGCGCTGCATAACCGCGGCGCGGGCTTCAACCTGAAGCCCGGCCACGCCAACTGCGTGGCGCCGGGCAAGCAGCCGATGCACACCATCATCCCGGGCTTCGTCACCCGCAATGGCGAGCCGGTGATGTCATTCGGCGTGATGGGCGGCTCGATGCAGGCGCAGGGTCATGTGCAGATGATGGCGCGGCTTGCTGCCTTCGGCCAGAATCCGCAGGCCATGAGCGATGCCCCGCGCTTCCGCGTGGAGCACGGGCCGGTGGTGAATGTCGAGGCGCATCTGCCGCCGGACGTGGTCTCCACGCTGCGCGGCATGGGCCATCGCGTTGAAGTGGCCCCGCGCGACAGCCTGGAGTTCGGCTCGGCGCAGCTCATCTACAAGGCGCCGGACGGCTATATCGCGGCGTCGGACTCGCGGCGCGACGGGCAGGCAGTGGGGTTTTAAGCGGGCGCGGGCGTTGCGGGGCAACCCAGCCGCGCCGGCGTCGATGGCTGGGTCAGCTCAGCTTAATCTGTGCCTCGCGAATCAGCGCGCCCCATCTGGCGTGCTCCGCGCGGATATGCGCGGCGAATGCGGCGGGCGGCGTCGGGGTCGCGATGCTGCCTTCCTGCTTCAGCCGTTGCTGGACATCTGGCCGGTTCATGACCTGGAGGGTTGCTGCCGCGAGCTTTGCTGTCACCTCGGCCGGCAGGCCCGCCGGCGCAACCAGGCCGAGCCAGGTTGTTGCCTCGAAGCCCGCGAAGCCCTGTTCCGCGACGGTGGGAACGGCTGGCAGCGCGGACAGGCGCTGCGCCGAGGTCACCGCCAGCGCGCGGATCTTGCCGGCAGCAAGCTGAGGCATGACCGACACCGTGTTGCCGAAGCAGGCAGCCACCTGGCCGCCAAGCAGGTCGTTCATGGCCGGGCCCGCTCCCTTGTAAGGCACTTGCATAAGGCGCACGCCGGCCCGCCGCGCCAGCATTTCTCCCGCCAGGTGTGCGACCGTGCCGTTGCCCGGCTGGGCAATGCCGGTCTCGCCGCTGCGCGCTTTTGCTGCCTGGATGAAGTCGGCGAGCGTGCGCAGCGGGGAGTCCTGCCGCACGACCAGCACCACCGGCTGTGCCGCGACGCCGGCAATGGGCGTGAAGTCCTTCAGCGGATCGAACGGCATCTTCGGGTAGAGCCCGGGATTGATGGCGAGATTGGCAGCCTGGCCCATGCCGATGGTGTAGCCGTCCGGCGCGGCCTTGGCCACCATGTCCAGGCCGATGTTGCCGCCGGCGCCGGGCTTGTTGTCGATCACTACGGTCCAGCGCTCGAGCGTTGCCAGCTTCTCGGCGATCAGCCGCGAGGTGGCATCGGTGCCGCCCCCGGGCGGGAAGGGCACCACCAGCCGGACAGGCTTCTGCGGCCAGGGACCTTGCGCCCGGACCAAGCCGGAGGCGGCCAGCGTCATCGCTGCGCCGGCCTGGATAAACTGACGTCGTTGCATCGTTGTCTCCGTAATCTTTGTTGTGAGGCCATGACGTAAGGCGAAGGCCCGTCAGACCGGCAGCCCCTTGGCCCGCAGCGTGGCATCGAAGCGCTCCGGATCCGACGTTCCCGTGGCATTGCCGGCGCGGATCTTTGCTTCCTTCTCCAGGTGGGCGCGCGTGCGCGCGAGGATCTCGGCGGCCTGCGCTGCCGGCACCGCGATCACGCCGTCCGCATCGCCCACGATCAGGTCTCCCGGCATCACGGCCATGCCCGCGCAGGTGATCGGCACGTTGATCTCCCCGGGACCGTCCTTGGTCGGGCCGCGATGGGTATTGCCGCGCGCGAAGAGGGGCATGCCGTCTTCCGCCCATTCCAGCACGTCGCGGATCGCGCCGTCGATCACCAGGCCGGCAAGCCGTTTTGCCACGCAGGTGGTGCGCATCAGTCCGCCCACCAGCGCCTGGGTGACATCGCCTGCGCCGTCGATGACGAGCACGTCGCCCGGGCGGACCATCATCAGGGCCTTGTGGATCATCAGGTTGTCGCCCGGGCGCACGCGCACGGTAACGGCCGGGCCGCACAGCACTGCCTCTGGCCGCCGATGGTAGGGACGCAGGCCGATCGTGCCGATCTGGCGGCTCATGGCGTCCCCGATGGCCGGCACCGGCAGCTCGCGGAATGCCGCGATCAGCGGGGCCGGAAAGCCGTCGGCACAGGGGGTGATGCGGTATCCCGCCGGCCATGACAGGGCCGTGGCTTGCTCGGTGTGCATGGGTATCTCTCTGGAAAGCTGGGTGGGAAGAGTGGCAGCCAGCCGCTATGCGATGCGCTGGTCCAGCCCGGCAAGCACGCCGGGATTCACGCACAAGGCCGGCGCGGGCGGCGTCCCTTGCAGGTAGCCGAGCACATTGCGCACGGCATCGCTGGCCATGGCCGCCAGCGCCGTCGGCGTGGAGCCGCCGACATGCGGCGTCAGCACGACGTTGCCGAGCGTGAGCAGCGGGCTGCCTGCCGGCAGCGGCTCGACGGCCATCGTGTCGAGGCCTGCGGCATGGAGCTGCCCGCCGCGCAAGGCGGCAACTAGGGCTGCTTCGTCGACGAGCTCGCCACGGGCCGTGTTGATCAGGATGGCGCCATGCCGCATGCATGCAAGCTGGGCGGGGCCGATCATCGCGCGCGTGTGCTGGTTCAGGGGAGCGTGCAGGCTGACCACATCGCTCACGGCAAGCAATGCTTCCAGCGTGTCGAAACGGGTGGCGCCGGCGGCCGGCACCGCAGTGCTGGCCAGGGCGGGATCAAAGGCCGCGACCTGCATGCCCAGCGCCAGGCAGACGCGCGCCACGCGTTGCGCGACCTGCCCGAATCCGACCAGGCCGATGGTGCGCCCATGCAGTTCCACCCCATCCTGCGCGCGCGTCCACCGGCCCGCGCGCAACTCGCTATCCATCCACGTCACACGCCTGGCGGCGGCGAACATCAGGCCAAGCGTGAGTTCCGCCACCGACTGGGCATTCGCGCCGGGCGTCACATAGACGGGAATGCCACGCTTGGTGGCCGCGCCGACATCGATGTTGCTGACGCCCACGCCATGCTTGGAGATCACCTTCAGCGTGGGGCAGGCGTCGATGGCGGCACCGGTCAGATCCACGGTGCGCGAGATCACCGCGTCTACCGGCAGTGTGCCGAGCAGGTGATGCAGCTCCTGCGAGTCATCGGGGTTGACCAGGCAGTGCAAGCTGGCGTTGGCGGCTTCCAGCAGGCGGACGCCGGCATCGGCAAGGCGGGGCGCGGTAACAAGGACGGTGTAGGGCATGGCTGCGATCGGTTTGGTATGGGGCCATTCTTGTCCCGCCAGTCAGATGCCGTCCAGCTTATAATTTTTCTTATTCGATAAATATAAGTAATCAGTCGTGCTTGCCCGACTTCCCGACCACCCGATGCGGAGTGCCGGTATGGATTTGCGTGACCTCAAGTACTTTCTTGCCGTGGCGAATGCCGGCAACTTCCGCCGTGCGGCCGAGCTGGTGCACCGTAGCCAGCCAACCCTGACCAAGGCGGTGGACCGGCTCGAAGCCTCGCTGGGCGCGGCACTGTTCGAACGCGACGGCAGGGGACAGAAGCTGAGCGCGGCAGGGACCGCGCTGCGCGCCCGGGCCGCCGGCCTGTTGCAGGAGGCGGAGCTGGTGCGTGATGAAGTCGGGGCCATTGCCCGGGGCGTTGCGGGTACGGTGAGACTGGGGAGCGGGCCGCTCGGCGCGGAATACCTGTTGCCGCCGATCTGCAGAATGCTGCTGCGCGAAGCTCCCAACGTGGTGCTGCAACTGAGTATTCGCAACAACTACGAGCTACGCGGCGATCTTCGGGAAGGGCGCGTGGACGTGATTCTCGGCTTCGTGCCGGAACAGGAAGACGAGTTTCACTGCGAGACGCTGCTGAAAGACACCGTGGTCGTAGCAGCAGTCAGGGGGCATCCGATCTTCCGGGTGCGCAAGCCGGGGCTGGAAGCGCTGACCGGATATCGTTGGGCCCTGCCCAATCGCGCCGTCCCCAGCCGGACCTGGCTCGACCACACGCTGGAGTCGCGCAGCCTGCCGCGGCCCGTGGTGCAGATCGAGACCAACTCGATCCCGCTGATTCCCCGTGTGGTCGCCGATACCGAGCTGCTGACCTTTGTCTCGCGCCGCACCCTGCGCGCCAGTGGTGGCGAGCTGGTGGAAGTGCCTTTGCCCGCTGCCACGCTAGTGCGGAACTTCGGCATCACGTTTCGCAAGGACCAGCCGCTTTCGCCCGTGGCAGACCGGCTGATCGGCCTGCTGCATGATTTTGGCAAGACGCTCTTCGACCAACTCCACTGAGGCGTGCGGCTAGCGCGGTCCACGGCGCCTGCGTGGACCGCGGGGCCCGTCACCGCGGCGCAGGCTGGGGCTGGCTGGCAGGCGTGGCCGCGGCGGGCTTCCTGTTGTCAGTGCCGCTATATGAAAAGTACCTCGCCTTCGCGCCCCTGGCCCAGTACGCCACGGTGAAGTGCTTGCTGTCGCGCCCATAGAGCAGTTCCAGGCTGCCATTGGCGGCGGCCCACTCGGCATAGCCATTCTCCGCCGCGCCTTCGGTCTTGCGCAGGGACGCATAGCGCTCGTCGAGCTTCTTGCGCACCTCATCCAGCGCCGTGCGCTCGAACGTCATCGTGATCAGCGCCACGGTGTCCTGCGCATCGCAGTTCAGGATCACGCGCGTCAGGCCCGGGAGGTGGAAGCGCTCCAGGTGCCTGAGCTCAACGGCGTCGCCACCGGCCCACTCGGACTTGCCGGTCCTGGCGTGATTCTGCGGCGGCGCCAGGCGAGAGCACCTGGCCTTGCCCAGCTCCAGTCCCAGCGGTGCCGCGGTGTTGCCGGCTGCGTCAGGCTGGGCAGGGGATGCGGCATGGATCGAAACGGATGCCAGCAGGGCGGCGCAGAGCAGGGCGGCCTGCTTCAGGTTCAGGCGGGAAAGTGCTTTCACGGTCTTGAGGGAAGTTGTCAGCCGGGGATTCTACGGCTTTCTTGCCTCCTGCCATGCATCTCCACGTCTGCCCGTGGCCCTTGCACCGCCGGGCCGCTTGTCATATAGTTCTATTCATAGAACTATAGAAGTAAGACAGGAGCAAGGATGGAGACAAGGACTGGAGCGCTGGCTGGCGTCAAGGTTGTGGACATCACGGCCGTGTTCATGGGCCCCTCGGCCACGCAGATGCTCGGCGATCTCGGCGCGGATGTGATCAAGGTGGAGCCGCCCACGGGCGACAGCACCCGTGGCATCGGGCCCTGCGGCAATGAGAAGATGGGGCCGCTTTTCCTGGGTCTGAACCGCAACAAGCGCAGCATCGTGATGGATCTGAAGTCGCCGCACGGGCGCGAGGCGCTGCTGCGCCTGGTGGCGGATGCGGACGTGCTGGCGTACAACGTCCGGCCCCAGGCGATGCAGCGGCTTGGCCTGGACTATGAGACGCTGGCGCAGATCAATCCGCGGCTGGTCTATGTCGGCATGTTCGGCTTCTCGCAGCGCGGACGCTATGCGCCGCAAGCGGCGTTCGACGACCTGATCCAGGCAGCCACCGGGCTGCCCCAGGCGGTCGCCATGGGCACCGGCGACATTCCACGCTATCTTCCGCTGACCATTGCCGACCGTTCCGTCGGGCTCTATGCCTTCGGCGTGATCTGCGCCGCGCTCTACGCGCGGGCGACCACCGGCCGCGGCCAGCGTGTCGATGTGCCGATGTTCGAAACCATGGTGCCATACGTGATGGGCGACCATCTCTATGGCGAGACCTTCGTGCCAGCCAAGGGCGGATTCGGCTATCCGCGCCTGCTGTCTCCCGAGCGCCGGCCCTACCGGACCCGCGACGGCCATGTCTGCTGCCTGATCTATCACGACCATCACTGGCGTGCCTTCCTGAGGGTGATCGGCAAGCCCGGCCTGTACGACACCGATCCGCGCTTCGCGGACATCACCACCCGGACGGCGCACATCACCGAGCTCTACGGCATGGTCAGCGACGAACTGGCCAGGCGGACCACGGAGGAATGGCAGGTGCTGCTGAAGGAGGCGGATATTCCGGTGTTCCCGATGCACACCTTTGAATCGCTGCTCGATGATCCGCACCTGAATGACATCGGCTTCTTCTGCGAAACCGACCACCCGGCGGTGGGCCGCATCCGCGAAATGGCAGTGCCCAGCGAATGGCACGGCACGCCACCATCGCAGCGCCGTCATGCCCCGGCCCTGGGCGAGCATAGCCGCGAGGTGCTGCGCGAGGCCGGCTACAACGAGGCCGACATCGACAGCCTGATGGCATCCGGCGCATCGCGCGAACCGCGCCAGGCATCGGCGCATACAACTGGCACGGGAAGCGAGGCCTGAACATGAATGAAGAACTCCTGAGCGAAGTCCGCGGCGCGGTCCTCTGGCTGACCATCAACCGGCCCGAGCGCCGCAACGCGATCAATCCGGCGGTACTGGACGGGCTGCACGCGGGGATCGACCGTGCCAATCATGACGAGGCCATCCGCGCCGTGGTCATCACCGGGGCCGGAGACCAGGCCTTTTGCGCGGGCGCCGACCTGCAGAGCGGCAAGTCCTTTGCGTTCGACTATTCGGAGCCGAGCCAGCGGCTTGCGGACCTGCTGCGCCGCGCGCGGCGCTCCAACGTGCCGCTGGTCGCGCGCGTCAACGGCGCCTGCATGGCGGGTGGCATGGGGCTGATGGCCATGTGCGACATGGCGGTGGCCAGCGAGCGGGCCGTGTTCGGCCTGCCCGAGGTCAAGGTGGGCGTGTTCCCGGCGCAGGTGCTGAGCGTGCTGCAGCACCTGGTGCCGCGGCGCGTGCTCAATGAGCTGTGCCTCTGCGGCGAGCCGCTGACCGCGCAGGAAGCGCTGGCGGCAGGGCTGGTCAACCACGTCAGTGCGGACCTGGACGGCAAGCTTGACTGGCTGCTGGGCCGGCTGCTCGACAAGTCGCCAGCTGCGATCCGGCGCGGGCTCTATACCCTCAAGCAGATCGATGTGATGTCCTTCGAGCAGTCGATGGCGTTCACGGAAAGCCAGATCGGCTTGTTCGCCATGACCGAGGACGCGCGCGAGGGCCAGCTCGCCTTCCGCGAAAAGCGCAAGCCGAACTGGACCGGCAAGTAAGCCAAAGGCAAGGAGACACGACCATGCATGACAAGACAGTGCGCATCGGCGGCGCTTCCGGATTCTGGGGCGACAGCAGCGTGGGCGCGCCGCAACTGGTGCGTCACGGCGAGATCGACTACCTGGTGTTCGACTACCTTGCGGAGCTGACCATGTCCGTGCTGGCCGCGGCACGCCTGCGCAAGCCGGAGCTTGGCTACGCCACCGACTTCGTGACGGTGACGATGAAGAGCCTGTTGCGGGAGATCGTTGAGCGCAACATCCGCGTGGTCAGCAATGCCGGCGGCATCAATCCGCAGGGCTGCGCGCAGGCGCTGGCGGCGATCGCCGCCGAGCAGGGCATTGCGGTGCGCATCGCCGTGGTGGAGGGCGATGATGTCATGCCGATGGTGGCGTCGCTGCGCCAGGCAGGCATCACCGACATGCAGAAAGGCTTGCCGCTGCCGGACAAGCTGGTCAGCGCCAATGCCTATCTCGGCGCGCTGCCGGTCTGCAAGGCGCTGGACCAGGGCGCGCAGATCGTCATTACCGGCCGCTGCGTGGACAGCGCAGTGACCCTGGGCGTGCTGATGCATGAATTCGGCTGGTAGGCGGACGATTATGACCGGCTCGCGCAGGGCACCCTGGCCGGCCACATCATCGAGTGCGGTTGCCAGGCGACAGGCGGGCTGCATACCGACTGGGAGCAGGTGCCGGACTGGCCGAACATCGGCTATCCGGTGGTGGAGTGCCGGGCGGACGGCAGCTTCCTGGTGGGCAAGCCACCCGCTACGGGCGGGCTGGTCACTACTGCCACGGTGGGCGAGCAGGTGCTGTACGAGATCGGCGACCCTTCGGCCTATCTGTTGCCGGACGTGACCTGCGATTTCACGCAGGTGGCGCTGCGCCAGGCCGCGCCGGACCTGGTCGAGGTGCGCGGCGCACGGGGGCGTGCGCCGGGCCGCTGCTACAAGGTCAGCGCCACCTATATGGAAGGCTACCGCTGCAATGCCCAGCTGACCATCGTCGGCATTGACGCCGTGGCCAAGGCCGAGCGCACGGCCGAGGCCATCCTGGCCCGCACGCGCAGGCTCTTCGCGGAAAACGGCTGGGGCGACTACACCCGCACCCGGGTCGAAGTGCTGGGCGCCGAATCCTGCTTCGGGCCGCACGCCGCGGCGCGCCATACCCGCGAGGCCATCATGCGGCTTGCGGTCATGCATCCCGAGAAGGCGGCCCTTGACCTGTTCGCCCGCGAAATCGCGGCAGCCGGCACGAGCTGGTCGCCGGGCACCACGGGATCGGGCGGCGGACGCGCCAGCCCGTCGCCATCGATCCGGCAGTATGCCTTCCTGCTGGACAAGGGCGCGCTGTCGCCGGCGGTGGTCATGGATGGCGTGTGGATGGCCGTCTCCATCCCGGCCGGGCACGCAGCGACGGACGCCGCCGCCCCCGCGACGGCGCAGGCTGCCGCCATCCCGGCCGGTGGCGACAGCATTGAAGTCCCCCTGGTCCGGCTTGCCTACGGGCGCAGCGGCGACAAGGGCGATATCTCCAATATCGGCCTGATTGCGCGCCGGCCGGAATACCTTCCGCTGCTGCGCGCCGAGGTCACGGCGGCGCGCGTGGCCGACTGGCTGGGCCACCTGGTGCTGGGGCCGGTCTCGCGCTATGACCTGCCGGGCTTCGACGCGATGAACTTTGTCTGCGAGTCGGCGCTCGATGGCGGCGGCATGGCATCGCTGCGCAATGATCCGCTTGGCAAGGGGATGGCCCAGATCCTGCTGACGATGCCGGTGCGCGTGCCGCGGAGCCTGCTGTCATGACGCGCGCCACCGCCAATGTCGCAGCCAATGACGGCATCGCGCTGGCCGACGACAGCGCCGGCGGCGTGACCCGCTACCGGCAGCTGGCCAGCGTGCTGCGCCACAAGATCGTCGCCGGCGAGTATCCGGTCGGGCACCAGTTGCCCACGGTGGAGCACCTGGCGCAGGCGTACGGCATTGCCAAGGTCACCGTGCGGCAGGCCTTTGCCTTGCTGACCGAGGAAGGGCTGATCAGCAGCCAGCGCGGGCGGGGCACGCACGTCATCATGGTGCCGTCCGGCCCGGGCGAAGGCATGCGCTCGGCCATCAATGATGTCTCGGTAGGCGCCAGCGACCTTGAGATCCGCATCCTGGAAAAGCGCAAGGATATGACCCTACCGCCCGGGCTTGCCACCTGCGGCGCGCCGATGGACCGCTACGTGATGCTGCGCAAGCTGCATGTGCATGACGGGATGCCGTTCTGCCTGATCGAGCTGTATGTGGCCGAAGCGGTGTTCGCCAGGTTCCCGCGCGGCGGTGAGAAGCATCACAAGATTGCCCACTTGCTGCGGGAGCAGCTGGGCGACCGGCTTGGCACGATGCGCCAGACCATGACCGTGGAGCCGGCCGACGCCATGCTGGCGCGCGACCTGGACTATGCCTTTGCGGCACCGGTCGCGCGCATTGTCCGTACCACGCTGGATGTCGACGGCAACGTGCTCACGGCGGGCCGGTTCTGGTACCGCGGCGACCGCTTCATCCTCGACGTGGAGATGCCCGCGCAGCTGACCGATCGTTACCCCGAGCTGGCCGTGCCGAAAGTCGCTGCCCGCCAAGAGGACTAACCAGGAGACAACGCATGACATCGCAATTCGTACGGCGCGCCGCCGATGTGCCCGCCTATTCCCCGGCAAACCATACCGGAACCGCCAACCAGCGCGTGATCGGCAAGGAGACGGTCGGCGCGCGGCGCGTCGAAGTGCTGTTGGGCACGATCTCTCGCGGCCATGGCGCCTTGCCCCATGCGCATCCGAACCTGGAGCAGGCGTCCTACCTGCTGGCAGGCGAGGGCATCGGCGAGGTCGCCGGCAAGGCGCGCACCCTGCGTGCGGGCGACTGGGGTTTCAATCCGATGGGGGTATTCCACCGCTTCGAGGTCGTCAGCGACGAGCCGGTGCAGGTCATGGTGGTGTACGCGCCGCCGTACAGCGAAAACCCGAACGCCGCCGTGGTCGCCAGCGCAGCGGATGATCCCCGCTGCAGCGCGCAGGCGGACAGCCTGCGCGAGGTGCCGACGCATGAGGCGGCCCAAAGCCTGCCTCACTACCATCGCGTCCGTGCAAGGCCCGTGATTACGCGCGACACGGTCGGCGCCCGGCACCTGGATATCCGCGCACTGGAACTGGAAGCCACGGGCGGTGCCGAAGCGCACGCGGTGGCGGCTACTGAGCAGGTGCTGTTCCTGCAGTCGGGTTCGGTCAGCGGCGAGATCAACGGCCAGCAGTTCTCGGCGAAGTCAGGGGACTGGGTCTTTGTTCCGGATGGCGGCACTTTCAGCTTTGTGGCGCAGGGTGGCCCGTGCGAGGCCATCTTGGTGCGGGCGCACGACGCGGTGCCCTGAATTCGGCCCGCGCAGGGTCCAGACAATCAACAGATGCCAAAGGCACGAGGAGACAAACCATGATTCATCCATGCATGCGCAAAGTGGCCATCGGGCTGCTGTTGCCGCTGGCCGCGGCCGCAGCCGGGACGGCGCAGGCCGCAGACGCCAGCCAATATCCCGACAAGGCAGTCCGCGTCATCGTGCCGTTTCCCGCGGGCAGCGGCACCGACAGCAGCGCGCGCTTTGTCGCCGAGCGGATCACCGCGCAGACGGGCAAGCCCGTGGTGGTGGACAACCGCCCGGGCGCCAACGGCTTCATCGCCGCCAAGGCTGTAGCAGGTGCAACCGGCGACGGCTACACCATGCTGGTGACGACCAACACCACGCATGCTGCCAATGCGTCCTTGTTCAAGAAGCTGCCCTATGACCCGATCAAGGACTTCGCCCCGGCATCGTTGATCGCCAAGAGCGGCCTGGTGTTGGTGGTGCCGCCCGACAGTCCGGTGCGCACGCTGGCAGACCTGACGGCGCTGGCCAAGGCAAAAAATGGGGCGCTGACGTTTGCCAGCGGCAGTTCGTCGACCCGCATCGCCAGCGAACTCTACAAGATGCTGGCCGGCGTGCAGGCGCTGCACGTGCCCTACAAAGGGGTGCCGCTGGCCCTGAACGACCTGATGGGGCACCAGGTCGATTTCATGATCTCCGACATATCGCCGGCCATGACGCTGATCCAGGGCGGCAAGCTGCGCGCGGTCGCGGTGACCACTGCGCAGCGCAATCCGGTGCTCAAGGATGTCCCGACGATGGCTGAGAGCGGCCTGCCCGGCTATGAGATGGTGGCATGGTCGGCGGCCTTCTTCCCGGCCGGGACGCCAAAGCCCGTGGTGGAGCGCATGAGCGAACTGATGCGGAACGGGCTGACCGGCCCGGCTGCCACCGACTACTTTGCCCGCACCGGAGGTCAGCCTGCGCCGTCGACGCCCGAGGAACTGGCCGCCTTTGTCCGCAGCGAAACCCTGAAATGGGCCAAGGTGATCAAGGCAGCGGGAATCGAGCCCGAGTGACGTAGAGGGGGCGTTGATGCGCAGAACGCCCCCTGCAGGCCTGTCCTACACCTCAGGTGCTTGCGCCGGCATGAAGCGCCGGGTGGCGGCCCAGAACACCAGCGCCAGCAAGCTGACCACGGCGCCCAGCGCGCAAACGCCCCGCCAGCCGGCAGCGTCATAGACCGCCGTGGTGGCAATTGCGCCCAGCCCGCTGCCCGCCGCGTAGAACAGCATGTACGCGCCCACCAGCCGGCTGTGCGCCGCGGCATCGGTGCGGAAGATCATGCTCTGGTTGGTGACGTGGATGGCCTGGCCGCCAAGGTCGAGCAGCACGATGCCAATGGCCAGCGGCCACAGCGATGTCTCCAGCCACGACAGCGGCAGCCAGGCCGCCACCAGCAGCACCAGTGCCGCGAGCGTGGTGCGCTGCCCGAAGCCCTGGTCCGCCCAGCGCCCCGCACGCGCGGCCGCCAGGGCACCCACCGCGCCAACCAGCCCGAAGGCGCCGATGGCCGTATGCGAGAGCCCGTAGGGCGGAGCGCTCAGCGGCAATACCAGGGCGCTCCACAAGATGTTGAACGCCGCGAACATCAGCATCGCGATCGTACCCCGGATCTGCAGGACCCGGTCGCGGCGCAGCAGCAGGAACATCGATGCGACCAGGCTGGCATAGCGCATCCGCTGGCCGGCGCTGGCCACCACTGGCAGCGCGCGCCATAGCAGCCACGCAAGCACCAGCATTGCCGCTGCGGCGCAGACATAGACGTTGCGCCAGCCGGCCACGTCGCTGACGCCGCCGGCCACGACACGCGCCAGCAGCAGTCCGATAAAGACACCGCTCTGCGCGGTGCCGACCACGTGCCCGCGCTCATGCGGTCCTGCTGCCGCGGCCGCATAGGCGATCAGTCCCTGGGTCATGGCGGTGCCGAGCAAGCCGGTCAGTAGCATCCCCGCCAGCAGCACGGTAACGGACGGCGCCAGCGCCACCGCAGCCAGCGCGCCGGCCAGGGCAAGCACCTGTGCCAGCATCAGGCGGCGGTGTTGTACAAGGTCGCCCAGCGGCACCAGCAACAGCAGAGCCAGGGCACAACCAAGCTGGGTGGCGGTGACCACGCCGCCGATGGCCCCGGCGCTGATGGAGAAATCCGCCATCAGCGCATCCAGCAGCGGCTGGGCGTAATAGACATTGGCGACGCTCAGGCCGCTGGCGCAGGCGAACAGCAGCACGGCGCCGCGCGGCAGGTTCGCGCGCGGTGCCGCAGGGCAAGTCGGAGGCGGTGCCGTCACCGGCGTAGCGGGGGAGGTTTCCATACCAGTCCATGTGGTTGCAAAACAAAACCAGTTGAAGCGTAAGCCTACTGGTTTTAAAATGCAACTACATTGACGGACTGCACAGCCCCAAGGCAACCAAGACATGGCCACCCGCAAAGACCCGAGCGATGAAACCTGCCCCGTTGCGCGCACCCTGGAGCTGGTAGGCGAGCGCTGGTCGCTGATGATCGTGCGCGATGCTTTCGACGGCATGCGCCGCTTCAGCGACTTCCAGCGCAGCCTGGCGGTCGCGCGCAACATCCTGGCCGACCGCCTGCGCCGGCTGGTGGAAGCCGGCATCCTGACGACGCAGCCGGCTTCCGATGGCAGTGCGTATCACGAGTATGTGCTGACGAAGAAGGGAGAGAGCCTGTTCCCCATCGTATTGGCCTTGCGCCAATGGGGCGAACACCATCTGTTTGCGCGCGGCGAGCGGCGCTCGCAGATGGTGGAAAAGCGGACCGGGAAGCCGGTGCCGCTGATGATGCCCCGGTCCAGCGACGGTGATGTGCTGTTGCCCGGGGAAACGGAAGTGCGCAAGCCGCGCTAGGGGCGGGCGGTGACGGGGTCGTCAACAGTCGCCCGCTTTTCAGCACGGGCGACTGTGCTGCCTTCAACTACCCCGATAAGTCCCGAAGCTCCACGGCGAACACAGCAACGGCACATGGTAGTGCTGCGCGGCGTCCGCGATGGTAAAGCGCACGGGAACGATGTCGGCGAACACGTCGGGGGTGCGGAAGTAGTCCGCCACCCAGAAGCGCAGCTCGAACTCGCCGGTGCGCGCCTGGGCCGGCGGCAGCATCGGCGTGTCGGTGCGGCCGTCGTGGTTGGTGCGGGTGCGCGCGATCAGCCGTGGCGGCTGGGTGGCGACGTCGAACAGTTCCACCTGCATGCCGGCCACGGGGCGGCCCAGGGATACGTCGAGCACATGTGTGCTGATGCCTGCCATGATGCGTTTGTCTCCGGGTTGGGCCGCGGCGTCAGCTGCCGCGGTAGTAGTTGTAGCTCCACGGCCCGAACAGCACGGGCAGGTGGATGCGCTGGCTGGCGTCGGTGACGCGCAGGCGCAGCGGGATCTTCGACAGGAACGACGGTTGCGGCAGGCTGGCCTTGCGCGCGGCAAAGTACTCGTCCGCGTGCAGGATCAGCTCATAGGTGCCGGTGCGGTAGCTGTCGCCGATCAGCAGCGGCGGTTCGCTGCGGCCGTTGGCGGCCAGCGTGACGGTCTGCAGCGGCGTGCGCTGGCCATTGTCGATGCGGAACATCTCCACGCGCATGCCGGCCGCGGGCGTGCCGTGGTAGGTGTCCAGCGCGTGCAGCGTCAGGCGCGGGCTCAGGCCGCCTTGCTGCACCGGTGCTGAGGTCTGGTTGGGGGCCGCAGCATCCGGCGTGGCGCCCCAGCTGGCGCCGGCCAGCAGCGCGCCGCCGCCCAGCGTCATCGATTGCAGCGCGAAGCGCCGGCGGGTGGGATCGAAGCTATGGTCGTCCATGTCAGGCCCCTTGCTTGACGTGCTTGCCGCCCAGCTTGCGGATGCCGACCAGCACCAGCACCGCGGCCAGCACCTCGATCACCGCCACCAGGTACAGGCCGGAAGTGAGCTTGCCGGTGGTGTTCTTGACCAGCCCCATCACATAGGGCGCGCCAAAGCCGGCCAGGTTGGCCACCGAGTTGATCAGGGCCACGCCCACCGCGGCGGCGCTGCCTGCCAGGTAGCGGTTGGGCAGCTGCCAGAACACGGGGATGGCGCTCATGGTGCCGACCAGCGCGGCAGTCATGGCCAGCAGGGCGATCACCGGCGACAGCACCTGCGCGCCCAGCAGCACGGCCAGCACGGCCATGGCACCGCCACCGACCAGCGCCGCGCCGCTGAAGTGCCAGCGCACTTCGTTGCGGCGGTCGGAATGCGCGCCGTTGAGGATCATGCCGGCGGCGCCGCACAGATAGGCCACGGCCGCGATCCAGCCCACCGCCATCGGCGTGGTGAAGCCCACGTCCTTGATGATGGTCGGGATCCAGAAGGTCAGCGTCGAGTTGGCGCACAGCAGGCAGAAGAAGATCGCGATCAGCAGCCACACCTTGGGGCTGGTGAAGAGCGTGCGCCAGTCGTGGCCGCGCTCGCCCAGGGCGGCGTTGTCGAGCTTGAGGGCGTCCTGCAGCACGCGCTTGTCGTCGTCGGAAAGCCAGCGCGCCTGCTCCGGCTTGTCGGTCATGTAGAACCAGGCAAAGATGCCGGCCAGCACCGACGGGATGCCTTCCAGGATGAACAGCCACTGCCAGCCGTGCATGCCGTTCACGCCAGCCATGCTGGTCATGATCCAGCCGGCCAGCGGCCCGCCCAGCACGCCGGCGATGGCCGATGCGGACATGAAGGTGCCGAAGGCGCGCGCGCGGCGCTGCGACGGGTACCAGTAGGTCAGGTACAGGATCACGCCCGGGTAGAAGCCGGCTTCGAACGCGCCCAGCAGGAAGCGCAGGATGTAGAACTGCGTGGGCGTGGTGACAAAGCTCTGCAGCATGCAGATCACGCCCCAGCAGATGGTGATGCGCATGATCGTCTTCTTGGCGCCGATCTTCTGCAGCAGCATGTTCGATGGCACCTCGAAGAAGAAGTAGCCAAGGAAGAAGATGCCCGCGCCCAGACCGTACACGGCCTCGCTGAAGTGCAGCGCGTCCAGCATCTGCAGCTTGGCGAAGCCGATGTTGACCCGGTCGAGCCAGGCCAGTACCCACAGCACCCCAAGGAAGGGCAGCAGACGCCAGGTTACCTTGCGGTAGACGCTGTCCTCGGCGTCGTCGGCGGTGCCGGCGAATACCGGGATGCCTTGTTTCGTGATCGACATGATGTCTCCTGTCTTGTCGTGTTCTGCCAGGTCTTGCTTGGCGGCGGTGCATGCCGTCCGCCGGGTTGGGAGCAAGTATATGAATGGCTCGCCAATGCGAAACGAGGGGGCTGGTATAGGCCCCATAGCAGCACCGATATGGGCTGCAATCCCTTGTGTGGCGCGGGTTTGCGGGTGCTCCGGCCGGGCCCTGGCGGACCTATGGATTACCCTAGGCAGGCCGTTTTCCGGGGTGCGCGCACGCGGACCGGGCAGGCTCGTGCGGGTTGTACCGGTTGCCGTGCGGTGCGCGACACGCTACAAAGTCGCCATTGCCTGGCATGGCGTTGCCGCCCGGAGCGGCGGCAGCCGCACCCGCCAGGCCTCCACTTTTCCTGCCACGGACCCAACATGATTCGCGCCGACGACCCGTTCGATACCTACCTGCTGCGCGTGCTGTGCATCCTGATCGCCGAGCAGAGCGTGTCGCGCACGGCGATCCGCCTGAACCAGTCGCAGCCGGCCATCAGCGCCGCGCTCAAGCGCCTGCGCGCGATCTTCAACGACCCGCTGCTCACGCGCGAGAAGAACGTGATGGTGCCGACCGAGCGCGCGCTGCAGCTCGCGCGCAATGCCCAGGCCGCGCTCAGCGCGCTGGACAACCTGCTGGTTTCGGACGAGCGCTTCGATCCCGCCACCACCGAGCAGAGCTTCGTGGTGGCCATGCCTGATTACCTGGCGCCGCCATTCTTCGCGCACGTGGTGCGCGCGGTGCGGCGTGCGGCGCCGCACGCGCGGCTGTCGGCGCTGCCGCTGGGGGCCACCTTCGATTACGAGCAGGCGCTGTCGGCGGGTACGGTCGACATCGTGATCGGCAACTGGCCCAACCCGCCTGAGCACCTGCACCTGTCCGTGCTGCTGGAAGACGAGGTGGTATGCGTGGTGGCGCAGGACAGCGTGCATGCGCAGCCCGGCAAGTTCACGGCCCAGGCCTACCTGGGTGCCTCGCATATCGTGCCCACGCCGTATTCGCGCGACCAGCGCGGCCTGGTCGATGCCGGCCTGAGCACCATGCGCGTGCACCGGGACAACCGCATCAGCTGTCCCTACTTCAACCTGGCGCCCAGCCTGATCCCCGGCACCGACCTGATCCTGACCACCGCACGCCACTTCGCCAACTACCATGCGCAGCATGTGCCGCTTGCGGTGCTGGAGCCGCCGATCGAGTTCCCGTTCATGCGCTTCTACCAGCTGTGGCATCCGTCGCGCCACCGCTCGGCCGCGCATGTCTGGCTGCGCGGCATGCTGACCGCCGCCTCGCAGGAGCTGCGCGACCTGCGCGACATGCGCCGCTAGCGGTATCGGTTTCTGTTATGGGATCTATAGGGCGCGGGCTCTCGCCGCTGCGGCGGGCCGTTCCTATACTCGGCCCCGTATCCAACGATTCCCCTGCGCGGGATCCCTACGGGAGAAGCATCCATGTCTCAACCACTCGACCTGGCGTCGGTCAACGCCCTGGACGAAGCGGCCTTTGCCGATGCCTTCGGCAGCGTGTTCGAACACTTTCCGCAGGCCGCCGAGGGCGCCTGGGTGCAGCGGCCGTTCGCATCGGCGACGGCGCTGCATGGCGCCATGATGGACGTGGTGCGCAAGCTCGACGAGCCGCGCCAGCGTGATTTCCTGAACCTGCACCCGCAGTTGTCGGCACGCAATATCCGCGCGGGCACGATGACCGCCGATTCCAACGCCGAGCAGAAGAGCGCCGGGCTGGATGCGATGTCGGCGCAGCAAGAGGCCGCGCTGGACCAGCTCAACGCTGACTACCAGGCGCGCCACGGCTTCCCGTTCATCATCTGCGTGCGCCACTACACCCGCGAAGGCATCTTCGCCGCGTTCGAGCGCCGCCTTGGCCGCAGCACGCAGCAGGAGCTTGACGAAGCGCTGGCACAGATCGCCGCGATCACGCGTGGGCGGCTGGCGGCGCGGCTGGCCGGTTGAGTTCAGCGCTTATCCAAAGGCTTCAAGACCCAGCGCCAGCATCCCCACCAGGATGAGGCTCGCGGCCCAGACCGCCTCCAGGTTGAACCAGCTTCGCGACACGAACCTCAATCCCAGGTAGCGGTAGACCAGCCATGCCATGCCGCCGCCCACGACGAACATGGCCAGGGTGTGGATAACGGCGACCACCAGCGCCATGCCCAGGTTGGCGCTGGCGAGCGTGGCGGCGGCCTGGTGCCCCAGGTCCGCCTCGACACGGCAGAGGCCGAGATAGATCGGCACCAGCATCAGACCGGCGCCATGCGCGATCGCCACCGCGAACGACCATAGCGCCAGCCGCGATGGCGCGATGCGCACCAGTGCGCGCGGGTGGCCTCGCCTGAGCAGCAGCGCGATGCCGCAGCCGATCAGCAGCACGCTGGCGCCGATGCGGATCTGCGCTTGCCAGGCGACCAGGGCCGCCAGCATGCCGAAAGGCAGCGTTACCGCCAATACCGCAAGCGCGTGCCCGAAGGCCAGGTACCCGAGCGCGGCAAGGAGGGCGCGGCTGCTATGCGCCAGCAGGCCGTTCGATACCGCCAGCGGCCACCCCATGGCGGGGTTGATGCCGTGATAGAGGCCGCTGGCCAGCACTGCCGACCAGAGGCCGATCTGTTCCCAGGCGTGACCGGTCAAGCCTTGACCGACGGATAGCAAAACGAGTCGGTCGAACAGTCACCGCCTTCCAGCCGGATCTGGTGCGCGCGGTAGCCTTCCGGAAACTCGACCCAGTAGTCATCGGCCAGCGTCAGCCCGCCGCCTGGCCCGGCATGCGCCATGACCTGCGTGCCAGGGATGCCGTCGGGATAGAACTGGTTGTCCCAGGTGGAGTAGAGCGAGTTGGTCCAGTAGACGCGCTTGCCGTCGCGGCTGATCTCGACCATCTGCGGGCCGCCGGCAAATGGCTTGCCGTTGGGATGCGGCGTGCGCCGGACGATGCCGCCGATATGGACCGAGCCGGCAAGCTTCAGGTTGCGCGGATCGCTCACATCATACTGCCGCATCTCGCCGGTGCCCCAGCAGGACACGTAGAGGAACTTGTCGTCGAGGGACAGATCGATATCGGTCACCAGCGGCGGCACGGCACCGAAGCCCTGCAGCAGCGGCGGCAGCAGGCTTGCGTCGGCGGCTTCGGGCGGGATGGTTGCCGTCTTCTCGACGTGGAACTTGCCGCCTTCGCGCCACCAGGTCCAGATCGAGCCTTCCAGGTTGGTGGTATCGACCACCACGCCAACAAAGCCGTATTCCCGGATCGGATCATGCGCAGGCCGGACTTCCAGCGCCATCTGGTGGTTGGCGCCCAGGTCGATGGTCTGCACGTTGCGGCGCGCCCGCAGGTCCCAGAAATGCAGCTTGTGCCCGTAGCGGTTGCCCAGCAGGTCCTCGGGCACCAGCCCGTTCTCGAACTGCGGCGGCAGGGCCCATTCGCTCGACACCATGTAGTCGCGCGGCAGGTTCCACCAGAAGTCGTAATGCTTCTCCTGTTCTCCGCGGTCGATTTCCCAGCGGCCCAGCACGTCGAAGGTCTCGCAGTCCATGATGAAGATGCCGGGCGCGCCGTCCGTGCCATCCGGGCCACTGCCCCCGAGCGTGCTGACGTAGATGCCCTCCGGCCCGCAGTGCACGGTGTGGGGCCTGGAGTAGCCGGTCTTGCGGAAGATCTCGTCCGGCTCAACGATCTTGTGGATCCGTGCCTGGGTCGGGTGCGGCTTGGTGTCGATGATATACAGGCGCGACGAGCGCATGCCCGGAATGATCAGGTAGCGCCGTTCGAGAAACGCATGGCCGGTCAGCGGCGACAACGACGACGAGCACGCATTCCAGCCGAAATGGTGCAACTCGTCGCCCTTGTTGGTCATCGGCACGGTATGCACCACCTGGCTGTAGGTGGGCGAGCCGGGTTTGGCGTCGATCACCGCGAGCGCGTCTGGCTGCGAGGCGTCGGGGCTTAGCAGCACCGTGTAGGCAAATGATTCCGCTGGTGCGCTGATCGCGAGTTCCGGCGAGGCGTGAAACGTCGGGTCTGGCCGCATGTTCATGGTGAGAGCCTCCTGGTTTTGCAGAACGTCGCAACGTCGCCGCTACATCACTTGCCCGTGGTGCGTGGCCAAGGTGCAGGGTA
This sequence comes from Cupriavidus sp. SK-4, assembly GCF_000611125.1. Lineage (NCBI taxonomy): Bacteria > Pseudomonadati > Pseudomonadota > Betaproteobacteria > Burkholderiales > Burkholderiaceae > Cupriavidus > Cupriavidus sp. SK-4. The sequence goes on along the minus strand of NZ_JFJW01000181.1, from coordinate 30,211 downwards.
AGCTTACTTAGCCTAGGTCGTTCTCAATACCGAGTCAAAGGCGGCGCAGGCGCGGCATACGAATAACCCCCCAGGGTGCCTATTCATGCTGGCAAAAGATTCGCTTCGTGAAATAGAGATTTACGAAAAGCCGTAAATCAAGCAGAAATGAGGCTCCGGGCCAGCGCACGCAACGCGCGCTGCACCGGTATCAGGGAAACGATCAGCGAAATGGAAACCCAAGCAATGGATGCGGTGAAACCTCAAGGTGAGGGCGATGGTGAGTTCTGCCTGGACAATCCGGCACTGGAGAGCATCGGTGTCAGGATCACCCAGTGGCGCGACGACTATGTAGAACTTGAGCTGCCGCTCGCGCCCAATATGCTCAACCGCAGCCGGGTGGTGCATGGCGGCACCCTCTGCACGTTGCTCGATGCCGCCACTGGCTACTCGGGCCTTTACTCGGCGCCGGGCGAGGCCGCGCGCCATGCGGTCACGCTGTCGCTGACCTCGAACTTCCTGAGCAATGGCACGGGCAAACTGCTGACCGCAAAGGGCATGGTCGACCGGCGCGGACGCTCGATCTTCTTTTCGCGCGCAGAGGTGTGGCTGGATGGGGAGTTGCTGGTGGCAACGGGTGTCGCCACGATGAAGTACCTGAAGTAGGCAGAGCGCTCAGGCGCCGTCCTGGCGCCAGCGCGTCGGCGACTTGCCGAACTGTGCCGCGAACCAGCGCGAGAAAGCGCTGGGTTCCGAAAACCCCAGCAGCGTGGCGACCCGGGCCAGCGGCCGCTGCGGATCCTGCAGATAGCGTTGCGCAAGCTCGCGGCGCACTTCATTGACCAGCGCGGAGAAGGTATCGCCATCCTGCTCCAGCTGGCGCTGCAGCGTGCGCGGACTGATGCCAAGGCTTTGCGCGACCTGTTCCACCGCGCCGCGCCCGCGCGGCAACAGCTGGTGCAGGGTGCGCCGGACGTCGGCCGCGATGGAAGGCTTGCCGGCCCCCGGCTGCAGGTCGAGGAAGCCCCTGGCGTACCCGGCCAGGCTGGCATCGGCCAGCGGGTTGATGCGGTCCAGGTCGCCGCTGGCGAGCACCAGCCCGTCGAACTCCGAACCGAACTCAATGTGCTGCCCGAACAGGCGCCGGTGGATTTGCAGGTCGGCCGGCGCCGCATGGGCGAAATGCACGCTGTGCGGCTTCCAGGACGCGCCCAGGATGGCGCGGATCAGGCTGTACAGGGCGGCAACGGTCAGTTCCATGGCCTGCCTGCCGGGCTGGTGCCTGCCCGTCTGCAACGTCACATGCAGCACCGTGATCTCGGGATATTCCGTGACCAGGATGGAGATGGAGTCGCTGAGCCAGTGGCGGTAGCGCTCGATCTCCGCCAGCGCGTGGCGCAGCGTGGGCTGGTGCTGCAGCAGCAGGCTGACCGGGCCGAAGTCTGACAGGCGCCACGATTCCCCCACCATCAGGCCAAGCGAATGGCAGGCCGTGACTCGCGCCGAGGCCTCCAGCACTTCGGCCAGGCGCGCTTCCGGGATGCGCAGGTCCGGGGTGTACAGGCAGGCCTGGTCCAGGCCTGCCTGGGCCACCATGCGCACCGGATCCAGGCCCGCGCCCCGGGCAATCTCCAGGTATTTGGTCAGGGAAGCGCTGCGAACAAGGACGGTCATGGGGCTGCCGCGAGAGTGGGTGGGGGCGTCGGTCGTGTCCGTCATCAAATGTCAAATCCTGGCGCGATCGGTCAAGGGTGCCGCGCCATGGCTGTCTGACAATCGTTACCGTCGCGCCAATGATAGCGGCGCGGGCAGGACACGACAATCAGGAGACAGCCTTGGCAAAAGCCATTCGCATGTACGAAACCGGAGGGCCCGAAGTCCTCCGCTACGAGGACGCCGAGGTGGGCGACCCGGGCCCGGGCGAGGTACGGATCCGCCACGCCGCCGTCGGGCTGAACTATGCCGACACTTACTTCCGCAACGGCACTTACCCGGTGCCGCTGCCCTGCGGCATGGGCGTGGAGGCAGCCGGCGTGGTGCAGGCGGTCGGGCCGGGCGTGACCCATGTCGCGGAGGGCGATCGCGTCACATACACCGGCTTTATCAACACCTTGGGCGCGTACAGCACCGAGCGCCTGGTACCCGCCGCACCGCTGATCCGCGTGCCGGAAGCGATCGGCTTCGAGACCGCGGCGGCGATGACCATGCGCGGCCTGACCTCCGCCTACCTGATGCGCCGCATCTACCCGTTCAGCGGTGGTGAAACCATCCTGCTGCACGCGGCTGCCGGCGGCGTGGGGCTGATCGTCTCGCAGTGGGCCAGGCTGCTCGGCCTGACCGTGATCGGCACCGTCTCGACCGAGGCCAAGGCAGAGGTGGCGCGCACCCATGGCTGCGACCACATCATCAACTACAGCCATGAGGACGTGGCAAAGCGGGTACGGGAGCTGACCGATGGCGCGGGCGTGTCCGTGGTCTTCGACAGCGTGGGCAAGAGCACCTTCATGGCGTCGCTGGATTCGCTGAAGCGGCGCGGGTTGATGGTCTGCGTCGGCACGGCCTCCGGCACCATCCCGCCGTTTGATCCGCAGCTGCTGGCGAGGAAGGGTTCGGTCTACCTGACCCGTCCGGCGCTGGCCGACTACATTGCGGACCCCGCCGAAAAGGCCGAACTGGCCGCCGAGGTGTTCGGCCACGTTGCCGCTGGCCGTATCCGCATCGAAATCAACCAGCGCTATGCGCTGCAGGATGCCGTGCAGGCCCACCGGGACCTGGAATCACGCAAGACCACCGGGTCTTCGATCTTTGTGCTGTAAAGGAGCGTCCCCATGCGAGCCCAACCCCTTACCTGCAATATCGGCGCCGAAGTCAGCGGCGTCAGCCTGGCCGATGCCGCGCGCGACGACGCGCTGTTTGCCGAGATCAAGTCCCTGCTGCTCACGCACAAGGTGCTGTTCCTGCGCGACCAGGAAATCTCCCGCGCGGATCACGTGGCGTTCGCGCGCCGCTTCGGCGAACTGGAAGACCATCCCGTCGCCGGCAGCGATCCCGACCATCCCGGGCTGGTCCAGATCTATCGCAGTGACAAGCGCGAGAACTACGAGAACAGCTACCACACCGACGGCAGCTGGCGCGAAACCCCGCCCATGGGCTGCGTGCTGCGCTGCATCGAATGCCCGCCGGTCGGCGGCGACACCATCTGGGTCAACATGGCGGCGGCCTACGAGCACCTGCCCGAGGAAATCAAGCAGCGCATCGCCGGCCTGCGCGCCAAGCACAGCATCGAGCATTCGTTCGGCGCGGCGATGAGCCCGGAAAAGCGCGCCAGCCTTGCCGCGCAGTACCCCATGGTCGAGCACCCGGTGGTGCGCACGCATCCGGAAACCGGCGAGAAGGCGCTCTACGTCTGCGGCTTCTCCACGCATTTCGCCAACTTCCATACGCCCGAGAACGTGCGCTACGGACAGGACAAGACCCCGGGCGCCAGCCATCTGCTGAACTACCTGATCAGCCAGGCGGCGATTCCCGAATACCAGGTGCGTTTCAGCTGGCAGCCCAACAGCGTGGCCATCTGGGATAACCGCTGCACTCAGCACTACGCGGTGCAGGACTACTGGCCGGCGCCGCGCAAGATGGAGCGCGCCGCCATCATCGGCGACAAGCCGTTCTGAGGCGCGCCAGCCGCCGCCAGGCCACGTGCCTTTATCAATGGAGACATGCCGTGCACTACCTCGATGGATCCCTGTTCCCTGAAAACCAGCAGCCGCTGATCATCACCGCAGCACCCTATGCACCGGGCTGGCTGCCCTCCGATTTCCCGGAAGACATCCCCGTGACGATGGAAGACCAGATCCAGAAGGCCGTGGACTGCTACAACGCCGGCGCGACTGTGCTGCACCTGCATGTGCGCGAACTCGACGGCAAGGGCTCGAAGCGTCTGTCCAAGTTCAACGAGCTGATCGCCGGGGTGCGCAAGGCGGTGCCGGAGATGGTCATCCAGGTGGGCGGATCGATCAGCTTTGCGCCGGAAAACGAGGGAGATGCCGCCAAGTGGCTTTCCGACGACACGCGCCACATGCTTGCCGAACTCGACCCCGTTCCGGACCAGGTGACCGTCACGGTGAACACTTCACAGATGAATGTGACCGAGCATGCGGAACTCGCGGATTTCAAGGGCACCTCGCGCGAGAACCCCGCGATCTTCAACGCGTACAAGGAGATGACGGTTCCCGCCCAGCCTGGCTGGGTCGAAGAGCACATCCGCCGCCTGTCCGCTGCCGGCATCCAGAGCGCATTCCAGTGCTACAACATCAATAGCTTCGAATCCGTTGAGCGGCTGATCCGGCGCGGCGTCTACAAGGGCCCGCTGGTCATGAACTGGGTGGCGATCAGCGGCGGCATGGATGCGCCCAGCGTCTTCAACCTCGCCAACATCGTTCGCGCCGTCCCGGATGGCGCGGTGCTGACCGTTGAAAGCTCCGTGCGCAACGTGCTGCCTGTGAACATGATGGGGATTGCCCTGGGCCTGCATGCGCGGTGCGGGACCGAGGACTGCCTCTGGAACCAGTCGCGCACGGCCAAGATGAGCACGGTGAAGCAGATCGAGCAGCTGGTGCGCATCGCGGGCGAATTCGGCCGCAAGGTGGCAACGGCCCAGGAAGCGCGCGACATCCAGAAGATCGGCGTGTTCTACGACACCGTCGAAGAGACGCTGGAGGCCAACGGATTCGCGCCGAACCGCAATGGCGGCAATCAGGGCTTCCTGCGCAAGGCCGCCTGACCCGGGCCGGTTGGCACTGGCGATGCGCCAGCAGAAGGGCAGGGGTGGCAGATCACCGGCTCACGATGAAGCCGGCTGCTGCCCTGAACAACCCTCGAACATTCGGAGACAACCATGAATCAAGCACAACTGTTGGCGCGCCGCAGGGCGTCGCTGTCATGCATGCTTGGCCTGGCGCTGTCGGTGGCGCTGCCGGCTGCGCTCCCATCGACCGCCTATGCGCAGGCGTGGCCGACCAAGGTGGTCAGGATCGTGGTCGGCGGCCCCGCCGGCGGCACCGCCGATATCCTCGGGCGCATGCTGGCCGAGGGGCTGACGCAGTCGCTGGGCAAGCCGGTGATCGTCGAGCAGAAGCCGGGCGGCGCCGGCGCGATCGCGGTCAACACACTGCTTTCCGCACCGCATGACGGGCATACGCTGCTGCTGATCCAGGGCGGCATCGTTTCCGAAACGCCGCTTGCGCTGAAGGTCTCGTTCGATCCCTTCAAGGACCTGAAACCCGTTGCCCAGGTGGCACGTACGGGGCTGGTGCTGGTGGGCAACCCCAAGCTGCCGGCGAAGAACTTCAGCGAACTGCTTGCCTACATCAAGAGCAAGCCCGGGCAGATCGACTATGCCTCTTATGCCGCCGGCATGCGCGGCCAGACCATCGGCGTCCAGTTCAACCGCCTGGCCGGCGTGGATATGAAGCATGTCGGCTACAAGGGATCGCCGCCCGCGCTGCAGGACGTGATGGGCGGCCATGTGCCGCTGATGTTCGACGGCCTGGCCACGTCGCTGCCGCTGATCAAGTCCGGCAAGCTCAAGGCCTATGCCGTGGCGTATCCCAAGCGCATTCCCGCGCTGCCGGATGTGTCGACCTTCGCCGAAGTGGGCTACCCGGCGATGACGGAGCCCGGCTGGATGGGGGTGTGGCTGCCGCCGGACGTGCCGGCTGCGGTGCAGGAAAAGATCCGCAACGCCACGCTGGCCATCGTGCAGCAGCCCGGCTACCGCGAGCGCGTGGAGGCCATGGGCATGGACGCCGGGCAGCCGCTCAGCAGCGAGGCGCTGTCCAGGGATGCGCGCGCCGCCCATGAGCGGCAGGCGGAGTTGCTGCGGTCGATACATTTCGTGCCGGAGTAGGGGGGGCGCCCTGCTCGGGCCTCAGCGAATCGTTCAGCAAAGTTGTATGCTTTCTGAATGGCGTGCCGGGCGCCTTCAGCTCGTTGCGGCCACGGCGCAAAAAGTATGGCGGTGACGATATGAAGCCTGCTCACGCATTGATTGTGACTTGCGTCATGTTGGCCGCCTGCGTATCGACGGGCGTCGAGGTGAAACAGGAGCAGATGGCGAACTTCCTGCTCGGTTTCTCCACCCTCGACGACGTTACCACCCAGCTGGGGAAGCCCTCGTCGCAGACCACCCTGGTCAACGGGTCGACCATCCTGATCTATTCGTTTGCGGCCTCCAGGCCGCACCCTGAGAGCTTTATCCCGTTCATTGGCCCGCTGTTCGCCGGCGGCGCGATCCGGTCGTCGACGGTTTTCTTCGAGTTCGACGAGAACGGCGTCCTCAGGAGCCAGCGCCTGACCACGTCCGGCAGCATTTCGGGATGGAGCGTGCTGCCGCCCGAGATGTTGCCATAGGCGGGGGCGGTATACTTCCGCTCCTTTACGGCCCTGGCCAGACACCCGAGAGTCCCCATGAGCGCTTTGCCTCCCTGCCCAAAATGTCATTCCGAGTTCACCTATGAAGACGGGGGCCTCTACATCTGCCCGGAATGCGCGCATGAATGGTCGGCGCAGGCAGCGGCGCCGGCCGAACCGGAGGCCAGGGTTTATCGCGATGCAGCAGGCAATGTCCTGCAGGACGGGGACACCGTCACCGTCGTCAAGGACCTTAAGCTGAAGGGGTCGGCCGGTGTGGTCAAGATGGGTACCAAGGTGAAGAACATCCGCCTAGTCGACGGTGACCACGATATCGACTGCAAGATCGACGGCTTTGGTGCCATGAGCCTGAAATCGGAGTTCGTCAGGAAGGTTTGAACGGACGTTGCACCTTCGCCGCTCAGTCACCTGCGCGGCGGCTTCCGGGACGGGGTCGTCCCCCGACTGCGCGAACGGGCTGCCGCGAACATCTGCATGTCGCGCAGGATACAGTCCAGCAGCGTGTTCGCGGCCACGCCCATCGGGCGGCCTGCCTTCACCAGCAGGCGTGCCTTGGCGGCGTCGAACAGCGGATGGGCGATAGGCAGCGTCACCAGTTCGCCGGACTGCAATTCACGATAGGCCGCGAACCCGCCGATGAGCGTGATGCCATCGTGCCGCTTCACGAAATGGCGCAGCACGGCCAGGGAGTTCGTGGTCAGCGTCGGGCGGATCTGGACATTCTCCGTGTAGGCCAGCATCTGCACGACCTGCCCGAGTCCGAATGCCGGCGGCATCATCGCCAGCGGGTAGTCGCCCAGTTCATGCACGTCGACCTTGCCGCCCCGGCGTGCCAGCGGATGCCCGGCATGCACCAGCAGCACCACCGGCTGCGATGACGTGGCAACCCAGGTGATATCGGCATGCGCAGGCGGATTGTAGGCCAGCCCGATATGCGCGCGGCTTTCCGCTACCTCTTGCAGGACGTTGTTGACCGGGAGGATGTCGACGGTCACGTCGAGCCTGGGATAGCACGCACAGAAATCCGTCAGCACTTCGTCCATCAGTCCGTCGACATAGCCCTCGCTGGTGGCGATGCGCACCTGGCCGTGCTGCAGGCCGCGCAAGGCCTGCAGGCGGTCCTCGAAGAGCTCCTGCTGTGCGCGGCAGCCGCGCCAGTACTCGAGCAGATGCACCGCGGCTTCGGTCGGCTGCACCCCGCGTGCATGGCGGTCGAACAGCGGCGCGCCGACCTCCTCTTCCAGCAGCCGGATCTGGCGCGTGATCACCGATGGCGAGGTGTTGATGCTGTCGGCCGCGCCACGGATCGAGCCATGTGTCAGTACCTCGTGGAAATAGCGCAGCCTGCGCTGGTTCAGTTCCCGCATGTCGGATCCCGCTGTTGCCAATAGGGCAACGATAGCTGACTTAAGTTGCTCTTGCTCTGTTTTTTCATATGCCAGACGATCGACCCTGAACGACATCGCATCCACAAGAGATAGAGCCGACCACGGGAGAGACCGACATGTCCGCAACCCTGCCCCCACGTACCACGCCGGAGTACGGCAGCGCCGCGCAGCAGGCGCTGTACCGCAAGCTGAACTGGCGCCTGTTGCCGTTCCTGCTGCTCTGCTACACCTTTGCCTACCTGGATCGCGTCAATATCGGCTTTGCCAAGCTGCAGATGCAAAGCGATCTCGGCTTTTCCGATGCGGTGTACGGGCTGGGCGCCGGCATCTTCTTTTTCGGCTACGTCCTGTTCGAAATCCCGAGCAACCTGCTGCTGCCCCGGATTGGTGCCCGCAAGACCATCAGCCGCATCCTGGTGCTGTGGGGTCTCACTTCCGCGGGCATGATGTTCGTGCGAGACGAGACCACGTTCTATGTGCTGCGCTTCCTGCTCGGCGTGTTCGAGGCCGGCTTTGCACCGGGCATGATCTTCTACCTGACCTACTGGTACGGGCAGCGTCGCATGGCGCGCGTGATGGCCGTGGTGATGCTGGCCGGGCCCATCGGCGGGATCTTCGGCTCGCCGCTGTCCACGTGGCTGATGACAGGCCTGTCCGGCGCACATGGCCTGGCGGGCTGGCAATGGATGTTCCTGGTCGAAGGGCTGCCTTGCGTGCTGCTCGGTGCCCTGGCGCTGCGCGTGCTGGCCGACCGGCCCGCCGAGGCGAAGTGGCTCAGCGACGAAGAGAAGCGCATGCTGGCGGCTGAACTGCAGGTGCCGGCAGGCGGCCACCAGTCATTCGGCCAGGTCGCGCGCGACCGGCGCGTCTACCTGCTGGCCTTCGCCTATTTCACGATGATCTGCGGCATCTACGCCGTGAGCTTCTGGCTGCCGTCGATCCTCAAGGCCGACGGCGTCACGGACACCATGCAGATCGGGCTGTATTCGATGATTCCGTATATTGCGGCGGCGATTGCCATGGTCGTGATCGGCCGCAGCTCGGATCGTCGCGGCGAGCGCCGCTGGCATAGCGCGGTCCCCGCATTTGTCGGCGCCGTGGCGCTGGCCCTGGCCACGGTGTCGAGTGGAAACCTGCCGCTGTCATTGCTCTGCATGACCGTCGCCACGGCGATGATGTGGGCCGCCTATACGGTGTTCTGGGCGATTCCGTCGCAATACCTGAAAGGCGATGCCGCCGCGGGTGGCATCGCGCTGATCAATACCATCGGCCTGATTGGCGGCTTCCTGAGCCCGACCATCATTGGCGCGGTGCGCACCGCCACCGGCAGCATGCAGGCCGGCCTGCTGGTGATGGTGGCGCTGCTGATGGCCGGAGCGGCCGTACTGGTAGCCAACCGCATGCCCTCGCCCCAGGACGCGGTCTCGCCCGCCTGAGGCTGGCCATTCAATTCACGGAGAGAACTTTGGCAACACGGATTCTGATCGCCGGATTTCAGCACGAGACCAATACCTTTGCGCCGTCAAAGGCCACCTATGCCAGCTTCGAGCGCGGCGAAGGCTTTCCGGCGATGGTGCGTGGCGATGACGTGCTGTCGCTGCGCGACGTCAACATTCCGGCGGGCGGCTTCATTGCCGCGGCAGAGCGGCGCGGCTGGATGCTGCTGCCGGTGATCTGGGCCGGCGCAAGCCCATCCGCGCACGTGACCGAGGATGCGTTCGAGCGCATTGCCGGAGAAATCGTCGAGGCCGCGCGCGCCGGCGGATTCGATGCGGTCTATCTGGACCTGCATGGCGCGATGGTTGCCGAACATACGGACGATGGCGAAGGCACCTTGCTCGCGCGCATCCGAGCCGTGGTGGGGCCGGGCGTGCCGGTGGTCGCATCGCTCGACCTGCATGCCAACGTCACGCGGGCGATGCTCGAGGCCGCCGACGCACTGGTGGCCTATCGTACCTATCCGCATGTGGACATGGCCGAGACCGGCGAGCGGGCCGCGGCATTGCTGCAGCGCTTGCTGGAGGGCAGGGGGCCGCTGCATCGCGCAGTACGCCGGCTGCCGTTCCTGATCCCGATCAACGGCATGTGCACGATGCTGGAGCCTGCCCGCGCCATGTATTCGCTGCTGCAGCAGGGGGAAAGCGGCGCCGTGGTGTCGCTGTCGTTCGCGCCGGGCTTTCCCGCAGCCGATTTCCCGGAATGCGGGCCGGTGATCTGGGGATACGGCGAGGACGCCGCAGGGGTCGACGCGGCGGTGCAGGCCTTGTCCGACCGGATGCTGGCCGATGAGCCTGCCTGGGAGGTCCCGTTCCTCTCGCCGGACGAAGCCGTGCTCGAGGCCATGCGGCTGGCCGAGGGGGCGACGCGCCCGGTGGTCATTGCCGACACGCAGGACAACCCCGGGGCCGGCGGCGACTCGAACACCACGGGCATGCTGCGCGCCTTGCTGCGCCACGGCGCGCGGCACGCGGCCATCGGGCTGATCTGGGATCCGGCCGTGGCGGCCGAGGCGCACCGCGCCGGTGTGGGAGCCACCATCGACGTCGCTCTCGGCGGTGTTTCCGGGGTGCCCGGTGACGAGCCGCTGCGGGGGCGCTTCAAGGTGCTGAAGCTCTCCGATGGCGTATGCCGCTACGGCGGGCCGATGATGAACGGCATGCTGGCCGATGTCGGGCCCGTCGCGCTGTTGCGTATCGACGATGTGCTGGTGGTCGTCAGTGCCGGCAAGGCCCAGATGCTGGACCGCAACCTGTTCCGCGTGGGCGGGGTGGAGCCCGAGGCCATGAAGATTCTCGTCAACAAGAGCTCGGTGCATTTCCGGGCCGATTTCCAGGGCATCGCGCACGCCGTGCTGGTGGCCAAGGCGCCCGGCCCGATGACGGCGGATCCCGCGGACCTGCCCTGGACCAGGCTTGCCCCCGGCATCCGTCTCAAGCCGATGGGCAAGCCCTTCCAAGGCTAGTACCGCGCCAGCGGCGCGACCGGGCGACCCGGCGGGGCGTCAGTTGAAGACATCCTGCCGGTACCTGCCCGCGCTGACCAGCTCCGCCAGCCAGTCCGACGCCGCCTCTGGTGTCATCCCGCCTTGCTCTGCGCCGATCTGAATCAGCACTTGCCTGACCGCGGGCGCCATGTGGCGGCCGTCGCCGCACACGTAGAGCATCGCACCCTGGTTCAGCCGGGCCCAGACATCGGCGCGGCGATGCCACAGCAGGTCCTGCACGTAGCGCGGCTCGCCATCCACGACCGAACAGGCCAGGTGGACCTGCACCACGCCCTGAGCCTGCCAGCGCTCCACGTCGTCGCGGTACAGCCAGTCGTGCGCGGGGTGGCGGCAGCCGTAGTACAGCTGCACCGGGGCCTCCGGCTGGCCGGCCGCCTGTTGCGCGGCCCGCTCCTCAAGGAAGCCGCGGAACGGCGCAATGCCCGTGCCGGGGCCGATCAGGATCATGGGCGTGGCCGGGTCTGCCGCGGGCGCGAAGGTGGGATTGGGGGTGCGGATGGCGCCCGCCACCGCGGCGCCGGGCGCCAGGCTTTGCAGCCAGGTAGAAGCCACGCCGCGGAAGAGCCCGCGGCCAGACAGCGCCGGTGACCAGACCGTGCCGACGGTGATGGTCGCCACGTCGGGCGAGACCAGCGGCGATGAGGCAATCGAATAGAACCTCGGCCGCATCGGCACGGTGCAAGCCAGCAGGCCGGCCAGGTCCACCTCGATCGCGGGAAAGCGGTCCAGCACATCGGCCAGCCCGAGCCGGCGCGGCGCCACCTGGGCGGCGTACCCGCTCCCGGCGTCGTCCGAGGCCAGCTGTTGCAGCGCCTGGCGCGTGACCGGGCAGCGCGAAGACTGCGACAGCAGGCGCAAGGTATGGCGCGACACCACGTCCTGCAGTTCCACAAAATGGGTCAGCAGCTGGCGCACGGACAGGGCCTCGCCCAGCGGCAGGCCGCGCGCGGCCCCGCCGGAGGCGGACAAGGTAACGATGGCTTCCGGGTCGATGCCGATCCGCTCGCACAGGGCCGCGACCATCCCGGGCTGGTTCTGCGGATAGACGGCGAGGTGGTCGCCCGTGGCGTAGCGCACGCCTTCGGGCAGCCTGAGGCGGATATCGCGCGTGGAGGTCCGCGGCGCCTCGCGCGAGAAATCCCACAGGCCGGATGGATCGTTCACCAACTCGGTGTTGGCCAGGACCGTGAAGCCCTGGGTGTTTGCTGGCAGCGTGGACGCGCGGATCTCGGCGACGTCTCTTATCTGCACCCGGACCGGCGGCGTTCCGTGGGCCGGCCCGCCCACGCCGCCACCGGCCTGCAAGGCTTGCCACAGCAAGGCCAGCCAGCGTTCCGCGGCCTGGTCGAAGTCGCCGTTGCCGTCGGCTTCGCCACGCGGCAGCAGCGGACTGGCGCCGGCATTGGTGAAGAATTCATAGACCCGGCGCGGGAAGGCCTGGTACGTCGGCCATTGCGAGTTGCCGCAGCCCAGCACGGCCACGCTCAGCGCTTCTGCCCGGTAGCCGCTGGCGGCGCCGCTGTCGAGCAGCGCTTCGAGCCGCCTTGCCGAGTCCGGCGCGCGGCCGTTATAGGTGGCGGCGATGATGACGGCCAGGCCGGTGGTCGGCAGCGCGTCGGCCACGTCGTCCAGGTCGCGCAACGTCGCATCAAAGCCCGCCGCCAGCGCGCCGGCATGCACCTGCTCGGCCAGTTCGCGCGCGGTGCCAAGGCTGGATCCGCACAGCACGGCAAGCGGCCTGCCGCCGCCCTGCACATCGGGGCCCGCCTGCGGTGCTTGCGCGGTGCCGGCGAGCGGCGCCGCGGCGATGCGCTCATGCGGCCGGCGCCGGCGCGCACGCACCGTGAATCCGTCGGGCTTGATCGTCAGCGTTTCCTTGATGCGGAACTGGTAGTCGTGCGCGTCGGTGAACTGGAAATTGCGCAGCATCAGCGCCAGTGCCAGCTTGGCCTCGGTCAGCGCAAACTGGCGGCCGATGCAGGCACGCTCGCCGTTGCCGAAAGGCATGTAGGCATGGCGCGGCAGCTTGGCTTCCTGCTCAGGCAGGAAACGATCGATGTCAAAGCGTTCCGGGTCGGCCCATACCTTCGGGTCCCGGTGCAGCGCGGTCAGCACCACCGACAGGCGCCTGTCCTTGCGGATCAGGTAGCGGCCGCCCAGCAGCGTATCTTCAAACGGCGCCACGGCGAAGGCAGGCGCGGTAGGCCACAGGCGCAACGTTTCCTTCAGCACGCGGTCCAGTACCGGTAGCCGCGCCAGGTCGGCGTAGACCGGTGCCGCGTCGCCGGGCAGCACGGCGTCCACCTCCGCGTAAGCCTGTGCCATCACGCCCGGGTTGCGCAGCAGTTCATACAGCGCGAAGGTGAGCAGCCCGCTGGTGGTCTCGTGGCCCGCAATCAGGAACGTGATCACCTGGTTGCGGATGTTCTCGTCGTCCAGCCGCTGGTCGGTGTCCGGGTCCCGCGCTTCCAGCATCAGGCCGAGCAGGTCGTTGGCCGTGCCGCCCCGGCGTTCCGCCGCGTCGCCCGCGCGCCGCCGCCGGATCACGTCGTCAACCAGGTCGCGCATGAAGCGGGTGTCCTGGTCGAACTTCTGGTGTGCCGCATGCATGAAGCGGTCTTGCAGGGCAAAGCGCGTCAGCTTGGACATCGCCTCTTCCAGCGCGCCGACCATGGCCTCGATGAAGGGGTGCAGTTCCGCGCTGGCGAACGATTCAAAATCGTAGCCGAAGCCGGACAGCGCGATGGTATCGAGCGTCAGCCGCGTCATGTCGTCAGCGACCGCGATATCGGCATCCGGGCCTTGCCGGTCCCATTTGTCCACCAGCCGGTTGGCCACGCGCAGCATGACGTCGAAGTAGCCCTTCATCGCGCGCTGGCTGAACGCGGGCATCAGGATGCGGTGCGCCTTGCCCCAGTTGGCCTCGTCGGAGCGTGCGGTGAACAGCCCGTCGCCGGCCATGCCGCGCAGGTAGGACAGCGGCGGGCCGATGTACTTGCGGAACTGCGCCGCATCGCACAACTCGGAGGCCAGCGCCACCGATGTCACGAACGGCACGCGCCGGCCGGCGAAATTCAGCTCGAAGATGCCGTCATGGTGGCGGCTGCGCGCCAGCAGGTGCTGGCCCAACGCTCCTGGTGTGATCTGCAGCAGGTTGCCGACCAGCGGCCAACCCGGGTCGCGCGGGATGGGCTCGGGGATGGGTGCATGCATGGAGCGGGCAGGGGTTTGATGCGGCGCGTCGGAGGCCTGGTCGGGGCTGGACAGCTCAATGGGCGGCGGCATGGCGGGGCGGTGTCTCCTGAACGGGCGCTGACACGCGATTTGCCACGTGCGGCCGTTTCATTTAACGTAGACATCTGTCTACCGGCGCAAGCGTAGACAACTGTAGACATGCTGTCAACGAAGCATGTCGGGCAAAAACCGAGTCCTACTACTAAACCGCATTCATGGAAGCCATTGCCGACGGCAAACGCCGCCTGATCGACGCCGCGTTGCGGCTGGCCGCAGCCAAGCGCAGCTTTGCGGCACTCAAGCTGCGCGAGATCGCGCGCGAGGCCGGCCTGAATCCCAACACGTTCTACCGGCATTTCAGCGACATGGAAGACCTGGCCATCACCGCCATGGCCGAGGTCAGCGCCGAACTGCGGCCGATGCTGCGCGCGGTCCGATGGGCCGCTGCCCGCGACAACCCGGGTGAAGTGGCCACGCGTGCGTGCGAAGCGCTGTTCCTGTACGCGCAGCATCACCCGGATGCATTCATCGTTGGTGTGTGCGGGATCACGGGCCCGCAGCCCGCGCTTCGCGTTGCCATTCGCACGGTGCTGGATGACATCGCCGCCGAGATGGCGGAAGACATCGAACGGCTGGGGTTGTGTCCCAAGCTCTCACGCCCGGCCGTTGACGACGTCTGCGCGTACGTCGTTTCCTACCTTTTCCATCAATGCGTCGACTACATCGAAGCCGATGCCGCCGGACGGCGCAGGCTGATGGCGCGCTCGGTGCAGTTGAGTTGCTGGCTGCTGCAGGGTGCGGCAGGGCCGAATGCCCAGCCGGGAACGAAATCAGGCAGGGAGCGCAAGGCCGTGGCGGCGTAGCCTGTTGCGACGAAACACGCAGAAGGAAGAACCTCAGCCGCAGCAGTGGCCGAAGCGAAGGCGTGTGTCCGGGCCAGCGCTCATCCTGAAATCGTGATGCCGCACTCTTGCGCCACCGCCAGGAGCTTCTCCATGTCCGGCGCGCCTGGCGCAATTTCCTCATCGAGCCGCGTGAACAGGCGCGATGCGTTTCCGCCGTGGCTGGTGACTGAAATCATTTCGCCGTCGCCGAAGCCGAAACGGAAGTAATGCACCGTGCCCGCTGGCACATGGACAAAGGTGCCAGCGGCAGCAGTGATCGCTTGATCGCCATAGCCGATCTCGACCGTCCCCTTGGTAATGAAGAACGATTCGTCCCAGTCATGGCTATGGGGCGGTGGGCCACTGCCTTCTTCGCCCTGCTGCAGAAACACCTCGTAGCCTTGCGTGGCGGTCTTGGATGCCAGCACCGTGATCCTTTCTCCCACCACGTTGAGCGCGCGTCCATACGCATCCGGAGTCACCGCAAATGGTTCTGGTTTCATGCTTTTCTGCTCCGTCAGTGAGAACGCCGACGTGGCGATGCTGTCCAGGTGTGAGGCATGCGGCAGCTCCAAAGCGAGCCGGCCACGATGCCGGACGGGCGGGGCATGGGCTGCCCCCTTATTTGATGTCTGGGAATTCTAGGCGGCTCACGATCGGAAGTCATCGCCAGGAATGAGGATTGCCGCGGCCAATGTGCGTCAGCAAACGTTCTTCCCATGCGCAATGTCACTTGCCCCTGGCTCGCTTTCCCATTTCAATGGAGTTGACAGGGAAAGGGGATGACATCATGGCAGTCACTCGCTTGCAGAGCATTCCCGGCATCGGGGTTGACAGGATGGCCGACAAGGCTGACTCGATGCGAAACACCAATATCTTGCGGCTGGAGAACCTCGACACTGACTTGCGGCCGCCGCCAGCAGCCATCCGGCGCACGCATGAGGCAATCGATGACGATGCTGCCAACAGCTATCTGCCATTCATGGGCCAGCATGCACTGCGGGAAGCCGCGGTGGAGCGCGTCCGGCGCATCTCCGGCGTCACATACAACCCTGATACCGAATGCATCATCTCCGCGGGTGGATTGGCCGGGATTCTGAATGTCCTGTTATCCACACTCGAGACGGGGGACGAGGTGGTACTGACGGATCCGACCTACGCAGGCCTGATCAATCGTGTCTACCTCGCAGGCGGGCTGCCAAGATTTGCGCGCCTCATACCAGGGGTCGACGGCTGGCGAATCGACCTGGGCAGCCTCGCCGACGCGATCGGGCCGCGCACACGGGCATTGCTCATCATGTCGCCGTCGATGCCCACCGGCTTCGTCGTGTCCGCGCCGGAGTGGGAGGAGATTGCCCGGCACTGCGAGCAGGTCGGAGCGTGGCTGGTATATGACGCAGCCATGGAAAGAATCCTGTTCGACGGTCGGCAGGTGATCCACCCCGTTTCTCTGCCTGGCATGCGCGAGCGCACCATCACCGTTGGGTCGGTCTCCAAGGAATATCGCATGATTGGCTGGAGAGTCGGTTGGATAGTCGGGCCGGAGCCGCTGATGGCCGACGTGCGGCTGACCAGCTTGTCGAACGTCGTGTGCCAGGTCGGTATCGCCATGCCAGGGGCCACAGCCGCACTGACTGCCAGCGACGATGGCGTGGCCGCGGCAACGGCAGAGTGGGAATCACGCCGCGATGTGTTGTTGTCCGCGCTGGCCGATCTCCCCGTGATTCGCCCGCACGGCGGATGGTCGCTTCTGATGGACACCCAGCGGCTCGGCCTTGCCCCGTCGGAAGCGTCCAGGCGCTTGCTGGCCCGCGGCGAAGTGGCGGCCACGCCGATGGATAACTGGGGGCCAAGCGGCATCCGGTACCTGCGTTTCGTATTTGCCAATGAGCCGGTCCAGCGCCTGGCTGACATTCGCGAGCGGATTCGCCTGGCGTTGGACCTCTGATACGTGCAACGCTGAGCTACGAAAATGCCGGCCGCTTCTGGTCATAGTGGTTCCGAGGGCAGTGACCGAACCCTGCTGTACTTCGGCTGGCTGACCCTGTTCATCGCTCTGGCAACGCCGGCCGGTTACCTGGTTGATATACAGACGTCGTACCTGCTCAAGAACCAGTTGCATGCGACGGCGACGGAGATCTCGACCTTCCGGCTGGTGACGGGCATACCAGTCTACCTTGCCTTCGCTTTTGGCCTCGCGCGCGACCAATGGAACCCGCTGGGATTGCGGGATCGCGGCTTCTTCCTGATTTTCGCCCCGGCGACCGCGGTGGCATTCATCTGGATGGCGTTTTCAGGTTTCTCATACGCGGGACTGGCCATCGGGATGCTGCTGGCAATGCTGTCGTCCCGATTTGTCGCCGCGGCGTATCAGGGGTTGATCGCTCTGGTGGGCCAGGAGAAGCTCATGTCCGGGCGCCTGAGCGCGCTGTTGAACGTGGTCGGCTCCGTCCCGGTCGTTGCGGGAGCGTTCGCCTCCGGGTACATCTCCGATCATCTTGCCGCAAAGGAAGCCTTCCTCCTGATGGCGATGCTCGCCTTATTGATTGCCGTGTTTGGGTTCTGGAAGCCCGCTTCCGTCTTCGGCCATCTCTACGAGAAGCCGCAAGCCAGGGGCACAGATCTCGTTGGCAATGTCAGGCGGCTGGTGAGACATAAGGCTGTCTATCCAGCGGTTCTCATCTGCTTTCTGTGGAATTTTGCGCCAGGCGCGGCCACGCCGCTGCAGTTCTATCTGAGCAATGAGCTGCATGCATCGGATTCCGTTTACTCGTACTACAACGGGATCTTTGCCGCCGCGTTCATCCCGACATTCTTGCTGTATGGCTTTCTGTGCAAGAAGGTATCGCTGAACAAGCTGCTGTGGTGGGGAACGATCGTCGCAGTGCCGCAGATGATTCCGCTGGCATTCATTCACTCAGCCAATCTTGCCCTGGTATTGGCGGCACCGATAGGGTTGATGGGCGGTGTCGCCACGGCAGCATACTTCGATCTCGCGATGCGGTCCTGTCCGCCGGGCCTGCAAGGAACCTTGATGATGCTGGTGGATGGCGTTCTCGCGCTCTCGGCGCGTGCCGGCGATCTCCTGGGCTCATGGATCTATAACAGCAGCCCAACGCACGGTTTCACATATTGTGTGATCGCGACTACCGTGGTGTACGCACTGATCCTGCTTTTGATCCCGCTGACGCCAAAGGCATTGATTGCTACCAGGGATGGCGAACCAAATCCGGAGGTCCAAGCCTAGGCGTCGGCCCGCTGGTGCTCCAGCGTGCGCAATCGCTGGCGGGCGAGGAGGGGGCAGGCCCCTAGTAATGTATGGTGGCCGGGCTCTGGATGCCGGCGTTCTCGTCAACGACATACGCTTCGATTCCTGCGCTGCCGCCATTCCACCAGTTTGTCATATCAAAGACAGTCTCGTCGTCCAGTCGCTGGACATGGACGCCGTAGATGGTTAGCGGCTTGCCGGGCGCGCAGACCGCGGGCGAAGTCAGCGGCCTCAGGAAGTGAACAGCGCTGGGCGATGTCGTGGATATGTTGGTGACGCGCTGTGCAACGAAGCGGCCTGAGATCTTCTGAATCTGCAACGCTGTCTCGACGTCAAGACCAATCCCTCGGGCGGCCGACGGGTTCTTCAGGACGCCTCCCTCGCAGCCCGAACCGGACCATGGCGCAATGCTTCTTGACAGGAACGTGACCAGCCTGCCCATGCGATCGCGCGAGTCGAAGTGCGGATCGACGAATGTATTGTCCAATGCCGTAGCGTCCAGGAAACTTGGGCCGGAGAAACCTTTCGGATCAAATGTCATGTACTTGTTGTACGGATCGCTCAGCGCCTGCGTCGATGTGACCGTTCCTTCGATGGCTGAGAAAACGAACTGCCCCAGGACGTTGGCCCCGGCGCTGGTGCCGCCAACAGGAACGTTCTGCTGCATGAGCGCGGCGATGGTGGCGTTGAGCTTCGTGCCTTTCCAGAATTTGATGTAGTTGCCCTGATCGCCGCCCGCAATCCACAACGCGTTCGCGCTGCCGACAACGGCATTTACAAACGGGTCATTCGCCGCAGCAGTGTCGGTAATGACCAGCGTTTCCGCGGCAGTCAGGCCGAGGTACGCGCCACCGACATACCCGTCCACTGCGGGGATATCGGTCGCGTTCTTCTTGTTGCTGTAATAGAAGTAAGGGTCGTAAGCGTCGGTGCCGGTCGCGCGAATCACGACCATGCGACCACCCGTTGCTTTCGTAATGCCCGCCTGCTGAATCATCCAGCGATACGCGCCATCGACATCAGGCCCGCCACCCATGATGACCACCGGCTGTACCGCCTGTGGCTGCGGTGTGGGGAGGGGCTGCACCGGCACCGGATTGCCAGTCTCGAAGTACTGTGTTCCGGTTACGAAGTAGCTGTAGGAGGGGGTAGTCTTGTCACCTGCAAACGCAGGGGGCATCAGCACCCCGAGTACCACGCTGATGCAGGCGAGCGCGTGGTACGCCACCACCCTGCAATTCTGTGTGAGCTTGGAAATGGATTCCATGGCGTGACACCCCCTGCCGCTATCTTCTTTGTACAACTCGGTGATGACAGAAAAGCAACGCGCCAAATCCCTGGAAGAGCTGGCAGATGTCACGTCGCCAGGCAGAGGCTCCCGGCTGTTATTCCGAGCACAAGTGCGGGACGTGCAGGCGTTCCGTTATAGACGCTGGCGCACAAAAACTCCAGCCGACCCTGGTCCCGACAGGAGATGCGGTGAGGCAGAAACGACCACCAGCAACAAAGCCGCTATCGCGGCCAGCTTCCAAAGATCACTACTGGCAGCGCTCTCGCATGCCGGATTGCCATGAGAGCAAGGGTGCCACAGCAATTGGAAAGGTCTGTTCGCTGGCATACGTAGGCGTTGCACTGCTTGCCAGTCCCCGCTTGGAAGCCTGCGCAACCGGCCTCGCCATGCGACCCAGCGCTCAGTCAGCGCACCGTTGAATGAACTGGGTCATGGCAGGCAGGATGGATTGCCGGAAACGCTGGCCGGCGAAGGTGCCGTAGTGACCCACGCCGTCAACGACCAGGTGTTCTTTCCGGTCGGCGGCAATACCTGCGCAGAGCGCGTGAGCCGCTTCGGTCTGGCCGCGGCCGGTGATGTCATCCTCGCTGCCTTCGATGGTCAGCAATGAAACGTTGGTAATGGCCTCGGGGTAGACGCGGCGCTGGCCGACTTCCATGCAGCCGCGGCACAGGTGATGTTCCAGGAAAACCTTCTGGATGGTTTCCAGGTAGTACTCGGCCGGCACGTCGAGCACGGCGTTGTACTCGTCATAGAACTTGCGGTGCCTGGCTGCCTCGCTCTGCCTGCCATCGACTAGGTGGCGGTAAAAGTCGAGGTGCGCACCGGCGTGCTGTGCGACGTTCATCGACACGAAGCCGGCAAGCTGGAGGAAGCCCGGATAAACCCGGCGCCCGTTTCCCGGGTAGCCGGCGGGCACCCGTTCGATGACGTTCGCCTCAAACCACGCCAGCGAATATTGCTGCGCGAACTGGTCGACCGCCGTCGGGCTGACGCGGGTGTCGATCGGCGCGGCGATCAGGGTCATTGAGCGGGGCTGGACCTGCTCGTTGTCTTCGGCCATCTGGGCGACCGCGCAAAGCACCGGGACCCCGGGCTGGCAAACCGCCACGATATG
Organism: Cupriavidus sp. SK-4; assembly: GCF_000611125.1. Lineage (NCBI taxonomy): Bacteria > Pseudomonadati > Pseudomonadota > Betaproteobacteria > Burkholderiales > Burkholderiaceae > Cupriavidus > Cupriavidus sp. SK-4. Next base: position 9,617 of record NZ_JFJW01000181.1, on the reverse strand, counting down.
CGTGCTGGCGCCGAGGTATCGCAAGAACTTTTTCAGGTAATCGACATAGCAGCCAAGATCGAAGTGCCCGGCGTCAAGCGGGACCAGGCGTGCATCGGCCCAGTCGGTGATGTAGACATCATGCTCGGGCAGCAGTGCCTCGACCGTCGGGCGCAGCAGGGTGGCGTAGTGGCCCGAGAGCGGCGCCACCAGCAACACCCGGGGGCCAGGATTGGACATGTCCTTCCTGAAATGCAGCAGCCGGCAGAAGGGCTCCTCGATGAGCGCGGTCTCGGTGACGGCCACCCGTTGGCCGCGCACGAAGACCTCGTCGATCTCAAAGCGTGGTTTCCCGTAGGCCTTGGTCAGCCGGGTGAACAACTCAAGCGCGGCGTCGGCCTCGCGCAGCCCCGGAAGCCAGGCGACCGACTCGCCCCAGAAATTGACTGTACGATAACCTGCTTCGATCATCGCCCCGAGCGGGCCAAGGGACTGCAGCGTGAGTTCCCGCAGAGCATAGAGCGCCATGGCGATTCCCGCCTTCTTGAATTGGTTGGTGTGTTGTTCTGGCGCAGGGGCCGGCAAACCGGGTGCTGCGCAATGCGGGCTTCAGCGCAGTTGGCGCGCAGGACAGCCGCACGGCCGGCTTCGTGCAAGGTGGGCGGGCGGGCGACAGGCTTCCGCCGCGGGTGCGTCAGTGGGAAGGTGGCGCTGGTGCACTGAGAAGTGCTGCGCGCGGCTCAGGTGCCGTCGATGTCGAATGGACTGGCTGCGGGAAGCACCGGTGTTGCCGTGGCGGCCGTTGCGGCCGGACTGATGCGCGCGGCCCAGGTCGCACACGAATCGGCTGGAATGCTGCATGATGCCCCCCACTACTCAAAGCCACCAACATTGCATCGCAATGCCAGCGGCGGTACAACGTGCAATCAAGTTACGCCATTTACATTCGGTAACATACTCGATCTAACCCTATTGCAACGCTTTGCATACACCCTTCGCAACGAAAGCGGAAAAGCTGGCTCATTCGATACGAATGTGGGGTTATGTGCTTGCGATATGTGATCTTCTATCGCCAGCAGGGCGGACGCAGCCGCGCCGTCTGCTGGGCTATTTGTAAATCTTTGCAAGTTGCGTTCGGACAAAACGCTAGGCAGGCGGATGTCGTTGACCCGCCCGGTCCCGCTTCCTCTCTGTCACGCTGCCCGGCCAATGACCGGAATCACGCCGAAGGCAACGGTAGCCAGCATCATGACCACTGCCGCCGACAGCGCCCAGAGCAGCGTATAGCGCTGGTGATCGCCAAATTCGACCTCGGCCAGGCCCACCAGCAGGTAGGTCGACGCGACCAGGGGGCTCAGCAGATGAACCTGCTGCCCGATCAGCGAGGCGCGTCCGATCTCCGCCGCGCCGATGCCATAGACGGCGGCAGCCTTGGCCAGGATCGGCAGGATGCCGAAGTAGAAGGCGTCGTTCGAGATAAAGAACGTGAACGGAATGCTCAGCACCCCGGTCACCAGGGCCATGTAGGGACCCATCCAGTCGGGCACGGCGCTGATGACGCTGTTGGCGATGGCGTCGACCATCTTGGTGCCCGACAGGATCCCGACGAAGATGCCGGCGGCGAAGATCAGCGACACCACCGGCACGACATTGGCGGCATGCGCGCCCATGCGCTCCTTCTGTTCGTGCAGGCTCGGGTAGTTGACCATCAGCGCGATAGCGGATGCGATGATGAACAGCGCAGGCAGCGGCAAGGTGCCGAGAATCAGCAGCACCATCAGGGCGATGGTCAGCAGGAAGTTGAACCACAGCAGCTTCGGCCTGGCGATCCGCGGATCGCCGGCGGCGGCCTCCGGCATGGCATGGCCGTCATCGCCGGCCCCGGTGCGCATCAGTGCGATGCTGCCAAGCCGGTTGCGTTCGCGGCGGCCGAGCAGGAATGCCACGAACAGGCCCCACATGCCGGTGACAATCATCGGCAGGATCATCGGCACGAACAGCGACCCCACGTCCACGCCCAGCGCGCTGGCGGCACGCGCGGTCGGGCCGCCCCAGGGCAGGATGTTCATCAGCCCGCCCGCCATCATGATCACGCAGGCCAGCACCAGCCGGCTGATGCCCAGGCGCTTGTAGAGCGGGAGCATCGCCGCGCAGGTGATCATGTAAGTGGTCGAGCCGTCGCCGTCGAGCGACACCAGCGCGGCCAGCACGAAGGTGCCCATGATGATCTTGACCGGATCGCCGCCCACTATCTTCAGGATCGCGCGCACCACCGGATCGAACAGCCCGGCATCGATCATCAGGCCGAAATACAGGATGGCGAACATCAGCATCACGCCGGTCGGCGCCAGCTTCTTGACGCCGTCCAGCATCATCGGGCCGAGTTCCGGGCCGAAACCGCCGACCGCGGCGAACGCAATCGGAACCAGGATCAGCGCCACCATGGCGGAGAGCCGCTTGGTCATGATCAGTGCCATGAACACGATCACCATCGAATAGGCGAGCAGGGTCAACATCTTTTTCTGGATCTCTTTGCCGCCCTGCAGCGTGGGGCGCTTGCGGGCGGGTGTGTGTGCGTCCGTCCGGCGCACGAGGTTAAGGGCGAGGCCGATCCCGCCGGCACGCCAGGGCGTGCTGGGTACGGAATGACCGCGGAGGGTGGCAGTCTTGCGCGCTGGCCCGGGCAGGCCGCGCGGGCGTGGCTCAGCCGGCGGAAACGATGCGTTTCACTACCGCGTCCGCGAACTGCAGCGTGGTGGCCGTGCCGTGCAGGTCGCCGGTCTTCACCTGGTCCTGGCCGAGCGTCAGCTCGATTGCTGTGCGCAGGCGCGTGGCCAGGTCCTGGCGGCCCACGTGGTCGAGCATCAGGCCGGCGGCCAGCATCAGCGAGATCGGGTTGGCAATGCCTTTGCCGGCGATGTCTGGCGCCGAGCCGTGCACGGCTTCGAAGATCGCGGCCTGGTCGCCGATGTTGGCGCCCGGCGCCATGCCAAGCCCGCCAACCAGGCCGGCGATCTGGTCCGACAGGATGTCGCCGAACAGGTTGGTACAGAGCAGCATGTCGAAGCGCCACGGGTTGAGCACGAGCTGCATGGCGCAGGCGTCGACAATGATGTCGTCCATGTCCACGCGGCCCGCGTAGTCCCTGGCGACCTCGCGCGCCGCTTCCAGGAAGATGCCGGTGAGCGCCTTCAGGATATTGGCCTTGTGCACCACCGTGATCTTCTTGCGGCCGTTTTTGACGGCGTACTCGAAGGCGAAGCGGGCAATGCGCCGGCAGGCGTCGCGCGTGTTGGTGCCGGTGGACACCGCTACCGCATGCGGGTCGTCGCCAACCGCAATGTAGTAGTCATGGGCCACATAGAAGCCGCCGACGTTCTCGCGCACCAGCACTAGGTCGATATTCTCGAAGCGGCCCGGCACCAGGGTGCGGGCCGGGCGCACATTGGCATAGAGGTTGAACGCCTCGCGCAGGCGCACATTGACCGAGCGGAAGCCACCGCCAACCGGCGTGGTCAGCGGCCCCTTCAGGGCCAGGCCGGTGCGGCCGATGCTGTCCAGCGTGTCTTGCGGCATGGGATCGCCGCTGTATTCGACGCCGGCCATCCCCGCCCGCCGGATATCCCAGGCAAACGGGGCGCCCAGCGCATCCAGCACCCGGACGGTGGCGTCCACTACTTCGGGACCGATCCCGTCGCCGGGGATCAGCGTGGCCGGGATCTGTTCGCGTGCACCGTTTTCCATTTGCGTTCCTGTCGTGAATTGAGCGTTTCGCTGGCCGGCCAAGGCGCCGGGCCAGGGATGCTGTGTTTCTCGTCCCCGGGAGGGCGCCGGTGGCGGATTCCGGCGTTTGCCCCCGGTCCGGCTAACCAGGGGCCCGATTCTAGGCGGGGAAGGCTGTCAGGAAACTGTCAATGTGCCGGCTATGTCATTGGGGTTTACGCGGAGGGCGACCAACCCTGCTGACCGAGGACGACTGACGAATCGGGGCCGGCGACAGTAACGTCGCCGGTGCCGTGCGCCAGGACTGGCCGCGACGATGAACGTGCACCGACGCCCGGAAGCCGGGCTAAGCGGGCAGGCGTGCCGCCTTGAATTGTTTCCAGAGGCGGCGCAGCGGCTGCCTGTCAACGCTGACAGCCCTGGCGATATAGCCGCGCGCATAACCACAGCCAATCGCAAGTTGCTGCCGCTCTGTCGCAAGGCGCAGCAACAATCCCTCTGCAACCGCCATATCATTGCGCCATCCCAGGTCATCCTGCAGGCGCGACAGTTGCCGGCGATAGCGGCGCACCTTATTCGCGGCAAACAAGGATTCAAAGAACTCGGTCGCGTAGCGCAGCTTCTTTGCCGCGATACGCGCACGATGGCGCCGCTGTTCATCGAGCTTTGCCATGCCCCGCCCCCGCTTGAGCAGCCTGCGTTGCCGCTTGCGCAACGTGGTCAGCGCGAAGTCCCTGGCGGGTCCGGTGAGTGCCGCGCGCTGCGCCTCGTCAAGGCCATGGCGCCAGTCCGCGCTGCCCAGCCAATGGCTCAGCGTCAGGATCAGCCGGGTGTAACGATCGGAATTCACGGCCTGGGCCGCGCGTTGCCGGGCATCGGCTGCGACTGCCTTCGCTGCGGCAAGCACCGCGCCCGCGCCCACGTCCTCCGGCGCCCCATCGAATGCGTCACGCAAAGTGGCGTTGGCAAGAACTTCCCAGTCACGTGCGGGGCCCAGTTCATCGGCAATCCATTTGAGGTCCGATTGCAGTGCCGGCGGGCAGGCAAGCAGCGGCTCGAAGATGTCAAGCGCGGAGCGCAGGCGACGCAGGCCGACACGCATCTGGTGCACGCTTTCCGGATTGGAGCCGTTGACCACGCCGCGTTCGTTCCCCGAGATTTGCGCCAGGCAGTTCTCGGCAATGCACTGAAACACCGCCTCCGCCGACCCGGCATCGGCCAGCCTGAGGGGCTGCGCCCGTACCGCTTCATTGGCCTCGTCAGCGACCAGCGCATAGCCCCGGTCGCCTTTGCTGGCGCGGCTCAGGCGCATTGGCACTGCGTCGAGCAGCCGCAGGGCAAACGCTGACAGATGGGCCGGCTCGCCGGCCTGGATCTCCATCTCGAGCTCGCGGATCGGCTCCGTGGCGTCGTTCGCACGGACAACGCCGCGATCGACCGCCAGTTCGACCTCGTCCCCCTGTGGCAAGCGCAACAGCAGGACCGTGCGCCGGACATCCGTGATGAAGATCGGCTTCAGCCGTTCTGCCAGGTCGTCTTCACGGAGCAGCGTCCCCAACGCAGTGCCCACGGGCAATTGGTCTCGCAGCGCACCAAGATCTGGCGTATTTTCGGGAACTGCCGACTCAAACTCTTCCCGCTCGTAAAGCGCGCCATGCTGCGTGCCCCAGGTCTTCAAGGTCTGCACAAAATGTTCACCCGCTTGCCGCACGCGCAGCGATGCGTGCATACGCCGAAAAGCAAGATCCGACGTATCGAAATACGTGCTCACGAGCCTGTCTTCGTGCGGCGGCTCCACGCAGCAGGACGACACCAGGGGCAAGCCGATCAGCCCTTCGGCCTGGTCCTGCAGCAACTCGAGCTTGAGTTCGCGTTCCATTTATCCGAGCTTTGCCGTGCCCTCGAATTTTGCGAATACCCTGGCCTGGACTGCGTTCATCACTGCAAGGGTCTCGTCACTGGCGGGGGCGCTGGTCGTCACCCCGGTGGCGTTCTTCGGCTTCGAGCCGGGCGGGTCGAAGATAAAGAGCGTATCGAACTTTCCGGCCGATTCCCTCTTCAGTCGCCGGTTAAGTGCCTTCAGGTATCGCTTCTTGTCAGTCTTTGACATAGGTTCCAAGGTTATCTGCGGTGGTAATAACGGCCCCGGTCATTGAACCATCTGCTTAATGAATTCACTTCACCAGGCAGCGTGCTAATGCGGCTGGCTTGCATTCGACTCGCCGCCGGCGAAGGGGATTTCGTGCTCCCGCAACCTCTGCAGCGATTGGGTCAGCCTGGCGCCGTGCTTGCGGTCCGCGGCCAGCAGCAGGGCCTCTATGCCCTCGTCCAGCCCCGCAACCTCGCGGTCACCCGGCAGCCTGGTCGCTTTCATCTCCTGCAATTCGTTGGCAATGCGCTTTCCCAGCTTGCGCACAAACTCCGGGTCCAGGTGACCTTGCGCTGCAGCATCTCCAATATGCTCGATCAAGCGCTTCAGGCCTTCCGGGGTGGTCTCGGTCGCAGATGGTATTTCGTGTGTCATTGGCAACTCCAGTGGGCGCGTCAGATAATTCTACGCATCGGATGCTCGCAAGGTGGTATGTATTTCGCGGGAGCAGTGCGATCAAATTCGCCTCGATATGCGCGATACGCCAGCTAGAATCGGGAAGGATTCCCCCGCACAGGCATGCAAATCATGAAACCCGAATCCGATCCCACGCAGAATGCGCCGCCGATTGACGCGGAGGAGGGGCGTCTCGGCACCCCGGTCGACCCGGATGGCCTGCTGAATGGCAATGAGCTCTATATCAACCGCGAACTCAGCCAGCTGGAGTTTTTCGGCCGCGTGCTGGAGCAGGCCGCCGATCCCGCGGTGCCGCTGCTGGAGCGCCTGCGTGCCCTGTGCACCTTCAGCAGCAACCTGGATGAATTCTACGAGATCCGCGTGGCCGGCCTGAAGGAGCAGTGCTTGCTTCAGTCTCCGGTGGCCGGCCCGGACGGGCTGACGCCGCAGGCGGTCTATGCCAGGGTCAACCAACGGGTCCGGGAGCTGGTCGATCAGCAGTACCGCCTGTTCAATGACATGCTGATTCCGGCCATGGCCGAGCAGCAGATCCGCTTCTTGCGGCGGCCCTCGTGGAACCCTGCGCAGGCGGAATGGATCCGCGAGTTCTTCTTCGCCGAGCTGATGCCGGTCCTGACACCGATCGGGCTGGACCCGGCGCATCCGTTTCCACGGGTGCTCAACAAGAGCCTGAACTTCGCCGTTGAACTCGAGGGCAAGGATGCGTTCGGGCGCAACTCCGGCTATGCGATCGTGCAGGCGCCACGAGCGCTGCCGCGGGTTATCGCCTTGCCACCGGATATTGCCGGATGCGAGCACGGCCTCGTTTTCCTTTCTTCCATCCTGCATGCCCACGTCGGCGAGCTGTTCAGTGGCATGACGGTGCGCGGCTGCTACCAGTTCCGCGTGACCCGCAACAGCGAGCTGTTCGTGGACGAGGAAGAGGTCAAGAACCTGCGCGAGGCGCTGCAAGGCGAACTGCCGCACCGTCATTATGGTGATGCGGTCCGGCTGGAGGTGGCCGACAACTGCATGCCGGCAATGACTGAGTTCCTGCAGCACCAATTCGGGCTGGCGGCAAACGAGGTGTTCTCCGTCAACGGACCGGTCAACCTGGTTCGCCTGATGCAGGTGCCAGATCAGGTGGACCGGCCGGAACTGAAGTACCTGCCTTTCCGGGCCGGCCTGCCGAAGGTGCTGCACGAGCATTCCGATATCTTCCGCGCCATTCGCGAGGGCGACATCCTGCTGCATCACCCGTTCCAGTCGTTCACACCGGTGGTGGACTTTGTCGTGCAGGCGGCACAGGACCCCGATGTGGTGGCAATCAGCCAGACTGTGTATCGGGCCGGGCACGATTCGGTCCTGCTCTCGGCACTTATCGAGGCTGCGCGCAACGGCAAGGAGGTCACCGTCGTGGTGGAACTGCTGGCCCGCTTCGATGAAGAGGCCAATATCGGTTGGGCGACGCAACTGGAGGAAGTCGGCGCGCATGTCGTCTATGGGGTCGTCGGTTTCAAGGCGCACGCCAAGATGGTGATGGTATTGCGACGCGAGGGTGGGAAGCTCCGGCGCTATGTGCATCTCGGAACCGGGAACTATCACCACCAGACCACGCGCACCTATACGGATTTTGGATTGCTCACATGCAATGAGTCGCTGACGCAGGATGTGGCGCAAGTGTTCAGCCAGCTGACCGGCCGCGGCCAGACCCATAGCATGACCCATATCTGGCAATCGCCCTTCACCTTGAAGGCGGCGTTGCTTGAAGCGATCCGGCGCGAAGCCGGGCACGCCAGGGCCGGCCGCAAGGGATGGATCGTGGTCAAGATGAATGCGCTGCTGGAACCCGACCTGATTCAGGCGCTGTACGACGCCTCACGCGACGGTGTCCGTATCGACCTGATCATCCGGGGCGCCTGTGCGCTGCGCCCCGGCGTTGCCGGCCTGTCAGAGAACATTGCAGTGAAATCCGTCATGGGCCGGTTTCTCGAACACTCGCGCATCTTTTACTTTCACGATGGCGGGGCGGAAAGGGTCATGCTATCCAGCGGTGAATGGATGGAACGAAGCCTGTCCCGGCGGATCGAGATCTGCTTTCCCATCCTTGATGCCGGGTTGAAGGAGCGCGTCATCGCGGAAGGGCTGAAACCGTACCTGGCAGACCGGCGTGACGCCTGGCAGATGGCGCCGGACGGAAGATACGAGCGTCAGGCCTCGCGTGACGGCGAGGGCGCGCAGAATGTCCTGCTGTCGGCTTTGACGTGATCCCTGCATAAGGGCGCCGCTGGCGCGGCACCGCGCCAGCGTGGCCGTGCCTCTGCTCAGCCGAGATCGTCCTGGATCGGCCGGTGTTTGAACACCGCGCGGATGATGCCATGGTCGTTGGTGCCCAGGCCCTTGTGATCGCTGAAGTTCAGGTGATCGTTATTGATAATGAGCCCGTCGAACAGCCAGCGGCGCCGCTTGCTGTTGTCATATAGCTGCTCGCGGACCAGGATGTGATCAAGCGATTCGCGAAAATCCTGGAAGACATGGGTGTAGTAGACATCGCGCGTGTCCCGGTATTCCTGCAATGTCTGCGCGGTATAGAGCGCAATATCGCCACCACCGACCGAGTCACCCACCAGATAGGCAGGCTGCTCGGTCAGGATATTGGCGGTATTGCTCAGTTGCCCGTCGTTGATATCGCCCATCACCACCACTGCGGTGTTGTTGCCTTTCATGCTGTCGGTCAGCATGAAGCGCAGCGCGGCCGCTTCGGCGGTACGCCGGATCGTCGACAACGCAGCGCCGACGGCTTTGGCATGCTTGGCGTAGATTTCCTTTTCATACCAGGCCTCGCCATCGATCCGGGTCGGCTGCTTCGACTTGAAATGGCATACGTACAAATGCATGGCAGGCTCATCCTCGCGCGGCCGGATGGTGAAATGCAGGACCGGCCGGGAAAAGCCGCGAATACTGACGCTGATCTGCGGTGTCTGCGGATCGTCTCCCTTCGATTTCAGCACGAATTTCTCGGGAAAATCGGCGATCCACTCGGCCGCGCCTGCCAGCAGTCCGCGGCGAACGATGGCGGCACACACAATGCCCTTGCCATTGGCGTTGTCCGGCACCAGCACGTCATAAGCGTCGGCCAGGCCGGCGGCCTCGACTGCCGCGAGCAGCGCGTCGCCATGCCACAGCTCCTGGAATCCGACCACGTCGGCGTCGATCAGCTTCAGCTGGCTCGCCGTCCAGGCGATCTTGCGCTCGTATTCCTGCTCGCTCCAGCCGTTGCGGTCAGTATAGAGAGGCAGGCCCGGCACATTCAGGTTGTACAGGTTGAACGTCGCGATACTTAGGGCGTGTTCACACTAATTGGATTTAG